>JADFWE010000043.1 GCA_015222915.1 Pseudomonadota bacterium
AGCTCGTACTCTGCATTCTTACTCTGCAGCAGGCGTTCGGCGGCTGTACAGTAACCGCAGAAGCGTCCGCTGTATACGATAATCTTAGGCTGTGCTCCACTCGTATCAGACATGATCTTATAATCCTTCTATAACGTTTTTCAGCATACCCTGCACCTGTGATGCAATCTCAGCGAGGGCTTTATTTTCGACCGCCATCATCGAAGCTACGGGGTCAATAGCCGCCACCTCAACTTTACCATCAGGGGTTTCCTGAACGATGACATTACACGGCAGCATAGTGCCAATCTTGTCTTCGGCCATCAGTACCTGGTGCGCTAACTTCGGGTTACAAGCACCGAGGATAGTATAACGCTGGAAATCAACATCGATTTTCTTTTTCAGCGTGCCACTGACATCGATCGTGGTCATTACGCCGAAACCGGCATCAGCCAGATGTGCAGTCACACGTTCGACTGCATCGTCAAAATCATCATCGATGATCTTTGAAAAATAGTAAGACATGAAAAACCTCAGTTTACAGAATAAGGGGGATTTATCGGCGCTATTATAACCGTTTGCTGATATAGGGGAAAGCGGGCTTGAAACCGTTCGCAAATCGTCCATCGCAGGTATTCGAGACCAGTGACTCGCGACCAGCGACAAATGACTTATTTAGCTGTCCAGCGGTGGCGGGGCTACGCGGAGCACTTCTTCTACTGTCGTCTCCCCTCTGGCGACCTTATTCGCGCCGCTCAGGCGCAGCGGCTGCAGACCATCTTTGATCGCCTGTTTGCGGATATCATGAATATCGACATTGGTAGTGACCATGAGTCGGGTTTCAGCTGAGAACTTGAACATCTCATAGATGCCTTTACGGCCCTGATAGCCGGTATCGCGGCACTCCAGGCAACCCACAGGTCTGTATACTATTTCCGGTTTTGCTGCCTTCCACGGGTGTACCAGCTCAGACCAGGCCTGATCACTGATCTCGGTCGGCTGCTTGCAGTGCGGGCATAAAGTTCGCACCAGACGTTGCGCCATGATACCGAGCACCGACGACTGTATGAGATATGGTGGTACACCGATATCCAGTAGTCTGGTCACCGCGGAGGGGGCATCATTGGTATGTAATGTAGACAATACCAGGTGGCCCGTCAGTGCGGCCTGGATAGCGATATCAGCTGTCTCTTTATCACGGATCTCGCCGATCATGATGATGTCGGGGTCCTGTCGCAGCAGGGTACGTACACCGCTGGAAAAATCAAGATCGATATTTTTCTGTACCTGCATCTGGTTGAAAGAAGGTTCGACCAGTTCGATCGGGTCTTCGATACTGCACACGTTCACATCGGGTTTTGCCAGCAGCTTCAGGGTGGAATACAGCGTCGTCGTTTTGCCCGAGCCGGTGGGTCCGGTGACCAGGATGATACCGTGCGGCTGTTCGATCATCGACTGCCAGACGGCGTTATCATTTTTACTGAAGCCCAGCTGCCGGAAGTTTTTCACCAGCACTTCAGGATCGAAGATACGCATCACCAGTTTTTCACCGAAAGCGGTTGGCATGGTCGACAGGCGTAACTCGACCTCCTTACCGTCTTCTGTACGGGTTTTTAAACGGCCATCCTGCGGCCGGCGTTTCTCTGCCACATCCATGCGACCGATAATTTTGATACGGCTGGTAACCGCTTTCATCACTGCGGATGGTATCTGGTAGACCTCCTGCAGAACACCGTCGATACGAAAACGCACCGGGCTCATCTCGCGCCGCGGCTCGAGATGAATATCACTGGCACGTTGATCAAATGCATACTGGAACAGCCAGTCGACGATATTGACCACGTGCTGATCATTGGCATCGAGCTTACCGCCGCGGCCAAGCTCCATGAGCTGCTCAAGGTTCTGAATATTGCCACCGCCCATATCCGCCGAGGTACGCGCCCCCTGGATAGACTTGGCGATACTGTAGAACTCTAGCAGCAGACGGCTGACGTCCTGAGGATTAGAGATGACCAGTTTGAATTCTTTATTATGTATACGGCTTAACTCAGGCTCCCAGTCGCGTTCGAATGGCTGTGTGGTAGCCACCGTGATGCTGGTTGCATCGACCTTGATCGGTAATACGTTAAACCTGGCAGCATAGGCGTAAGACATCACCTCGGTAACTTCGGCCACCTCCACCTTCAGCGGATCGATACGCACGAAAGGCAGATCAACCCGTTCAGCAAACCAGCGGGTTAATGACTCCAGGGTAAAAACTTCCTGTGTTTTGTTATTAACCCAGTTACGGTCAGCGATAACTTCGAGCGGGTGTTTTTTCTTGTATTCACTACCGACAGCAAGCATCCGCAGCATATGCGCCTTATCCGCATCCACCATGTTATCTTCTTCAAGCCATTTCAAAATATCATGGACTTCAAGATGCTGATTATGTTTTGTATTTTCGAACACCGCACTCATTATCTGTTACTCATTGCACCCGTTTTTATTGCTGTGTTTTACAACTTCCATCGATCATTCTGTCGGCCAGACATAAAAATACCCGGCCGACAACTGCCCGGTAACCGCTTCAAAATCCGAAACGATTAAATCCACTACCTCAATAGTAGTCACTTTTGCTGATTTAGGCCCGATTTTCAGCCAATTAATCAGTGATTCAAGCGAAATCTCATCTCCACACACCAGCACTTCGACACGGCCATCACGAAGATTTCTCACACCGCCGGTCAGATCTAATTCATTCGCTTTCTGCCGGGTACTGTCTCTGAAGAAAACGCCCTGTACCCGGCCACTGACGAGAATTTGTTTATACAGCATCATTTGAGATCACCATGGCATGTCTATCATACATCAGGCTTGTCACACTACCATCCCCCGCTTTCTGTGG
>JADFWE010000325.1 GCA_015222915.1 Pseudomonadota bacterium
AACGATGAGCAAGACCCGGAATGTTGCCGGCAAAGTTCGCGGTGGCCGTTGGAGATGATGGGAAGATGATCGGGCGATTACAGGGCACAATACTGGAAAAACAGCCGCCGACCATACTGCTCGATGTGCAGGGTGTCGGTTATGAGCTGGAGGCTTCGATGTCGACGTTCTATCATCTGCCTGAGTGCGGTGAGAGCATCGTGCTGCACACGCATCTGGTGGTCCGTGAAGATGCGCAGCTGTTATATGCTTTTTACTCATTGTCGGAACGTCTGATGTTTCGCAACCTGATAAAGATCAGCGGCGTTGGTCCGAAGCTGGCGTTGACCATATTGTCCGGCATGAGTGCCGAAGATTTTACCCGCTGTATCCTCGAAGAAGATAGCAAGACCCTGACCAAACTGCCGGGTGTCGGTAAAAAAACCGCAGAACGCCTGGTGATCGAGTTGAAAGACCGGTTGCAGAAAGATGATGCCGTAAAACTTCCGGGTGTGGCCGGTACTGCCGGAGCCAGGATCGAAAGACAGGCCAATCCGGTCAATGACGCGGTGAGTGCCCTTATCTCGCTGGGTTACAAAGCGCAGCAAGCCAGTCAGATGGTGCGCGACCTGGATGTGGAAGATAAGACCACCGAAGAGATAATCCGTGCTGCGCTGCAGGGAGGCCTGTAGTGAGCGAGAATCCGGTGTTATCGGCAGAAACAGGCGAAGGTGAAGTTGCTATCGACCGCGCCATCCGACCGCAGTATCTAAAAGATTATCGTGGTCAGCCAGCCGTTACCGAGCAGCTGGAAATCTTCATTCCAGCGGCAAAAGCACGCAGCGAAGCACTGGACCATATCCTGTTTTTTGGTCCGCCGGGGCTGGGTAAAACCACGCTGGCGCATATCGTCGCACAGGAGATGGGGGCCAACCTGCATTCGACTTCCGGTCCGGTACTGGAAAAACAGGGCGACCTGGCAGCATTGCTGACAAATCTTGAGCCGCACGATGTCCTGTTCATCGATGAGATCCACCGTCTTAGCCCGGTCGTCGAGGAAGTTTTGTACCCGGCGATGGAGGATCATCAGCTGGATATCATGATCGGAGAAGGTCCGGCAGCACGTTCGATCAAGCTGGATCTGCCACCGTTTACCCTGGTCGGTGCCACCACCCGTGCGGGTTCGTTGACATCACCGTTGCGCGATCGTTTCGGTATCGTCCTGCGTCTGGATTTCTACGGTATGAATGACCTGACGCATATCGTGAAACGTTCTTCCGAAATATTAAATGTGCCTATCGATGATGCCGGTGCCGGAGAGATCGCCCGCCGAGCCCGCGGTACGCCGCGCATCGTCAATCGCCTGCTACGCAGGGTACGCGATTACGCACAGGTGAAGGCGGATGGTGCGGTTAATGAGGACATCGCAGCAAAAGCAATGGAATTACTGAAAGTAGACCCGCTGGGTTTTGATATAATGGACCGGCGTTTGCTGCTGGCGATTATCGAGAAGTTTAACGGCGGGCCGGTAGGGGTGGAAAACCTGGCTGCGGCTATCGGTGAGGAACGCGATACCATCGAAGATGTGATCGAACCTTATCTGATCCAGCAGGGATATCTGATGCGTACGCCTCGCGGCCGCATCGCAACTACGAACGTCTATCAGCATTTTGGTCTTAAAGCGCCCGATCGGCTTGATAAAGAACGCCTGAGCGAAGACCTTTTGAGCCCGGAAGGGGGGCAGGCCCGGGATTTGTTCTAGTAGCAGAGCGAGGCCGGTATACGGGGCTGATATATACAGGACGTATGGTGGCAGAGTCTGTATGAGCAATTTCCGAAGGATTTCTAGTGCAGGATTATCAGGGATTAATATCTTTCCGTTCCATTATCGCTCCAGCCAGGATGACAGGGTTGAGTTTTACAGGGTTGAGTTAGTGGCACGGCAGTTAACATACAATAATAAGAATGACGCAACAAAAAA
>JADFWE010000044.1 GCA_015222915.1 Pseudomonadota bacterium
CCACCTGCCACACGCTCGGAATAAACTGAAGCGGTGCCTGGCAACTTCATCAGCACCTGTTCAATATCGAGTCCGATTTTTTCAATGGTTTTAATATCGCTGCCAGCTACTTTCACCCCTACTGGCGTCTTGATACCGGTAGAAAGCATATCGATGCGTGTTTTGATCGGCATGATCCAGGCGTTGGTCAACCCCGGGAATCTGACACGTTGATCCAGCTCATGTTTCAGTTTCTCCAGCGTCAACCCGGGGCGCCACTGATCACGAGGCTTAAGCTTGATCATGGTTTCAATCATCGTCAGTGGCGCTGGATCGGTAGCGGTTTCAGCACGACCAATCTTGCCAAATACTCGTTCCACCTCAGGCGTCAGCCGGATCAGGCGATTTGTTTGCTGCAACAGTTCACGCGCCTTACCGATAGAAAGGCTGGGTAATGTAGTGGGCATGTACATCAGGTCGCCTTCGAACAGCTCAGGCATAAACTCAGAACCCAGCCCACTGTCGAGACGAGCCAGCCAGGGGATGTCAGAAAAAAACTGGCGCCAGCCACTGGCCAGATTATTTTCATACGCTTCGATGTTAGCAAGCATATCTTCACCGATTTCAGGCTCTATCTGTTGCACCAGTTTAATCGGCCATTCCAGAGGTTCCATCATACCTTTAACACCGAACAACGGCAGTGTTATGCTGAGGACAAAAATCAGGGATAGCAGTAAAACCATGCGCGGTTTATCCAGGGCAAAACCTAACAGTGGTCGATAGCCTGCGATCAGAAAACGAATCAGAGGGTTGTTGGATTCTGCTGGAATACTACCGCGAATAAAGTACCCCATGAGCACCGGCACCAGCGTGATGGCGAGACCAGCCGAGGCTGCCATGGCAAAGGTTTTGGTAAAAACCAGAGGGCTAAACAGCTTACCCTCCTGTGCTTCCAGTGCGAATACAGGTATAAAACTCAGGGTGATGATAAGCAGTGAATAGAAAAGTGCGGGGCCGACCTCGGCAGTCGCCTTGCCTATTAATCGCCAGTGTTCTTTATCGCTCAGATCTGCATCTGAGCGCTCCAGGTGTTTGTGCACGTTCTCGATCATTACGATGGCAGCATCCACCATCGCACCGATAGTGATCGCAATGCCACCCAGTGACATGATATTTGCGTTGATGCCCTGCTGCCGCATGATGATGAAGGCGATCAGTATGCCCAGCGGCAAGGTTATGATAGCGACTAGAGATGAACGGATATGAAACAGGAACACCAGGCAGACCAGTGCGATGACGATCAACTCCTGCATCAGCTTATCAAAAAGATTGTCTACTGAGCGGACGATCAGTCCCGAGCGATCATAAGTCTCGATGATCTCCACGCCATCTGGCAAGCCTGATTTCAGACTCTCCAGTTTTTCCTTGACCGCTGCGATGGTACTCAGTGCATTTTCGCCATAACGCATTACCACGATGCCGCCGACCACTTCGCCCTCGCCATCGAGTTCTGCAACAGCGCGTCTCATCTCGGGTCCAATCTGTATGTTCGCCAGGTCCTGCAATAAGATTGGTATTCCGCCCTCCGTCACATCGATAGGTATCTGTTCGATATCCTGCAGCGAACTTATATAACCCCGGGTGCGTACCATGTATTCAGATTCGGCCATCTCGATAACTGAACCACCGACCTCGCGGTTAGCATTACGAATTGCCGCGGCAATCTTTCTCACTGTGATACCGAAAGACCTGATCTTCTCTGGATCAAGCACCACCTGGTACTGTTTTACCATGCCGCCGACGGTGGCCACCTCAGACACACCTTGAACACCCTGAAGTTCATACTTCAGAAACCAGTCCTGCAGGCTGCGCAGTTGAGACAGGTCCAGACTGCCACTGTGGTCGACCAGAGCATAACTGTAGATCCAGCCCACTCCTGATGCATCAGGGCCTAGCCGGGGCACGACACCTTCGGGAAGACGGGAAGAAGCCTGATTCAGATACTCCAGCACTCGAGAACGCGCCCAGTATATATCGGTATCATCATCGAAGATCACATAGACATAAGAGTCGCCGAAGAAGGAATAACCGCGAACCACTCGGCTGCCGGGCACAGACATCATCGTCGTGGTTATCGGGTAAGTGACCTGCTGTTCGATAACCTTCGGTGACTGTCCCGGGTAACTGGTCTTGATGATGACCTGAACATCAGAGAGATCAGGGATAGCATCCAGAGGCGTCTCCTGAACAGAAACCCAGCCCCAGATAATAATAAAAAATGTGGCAAACAGTACCAGTAGACGGTTTTTTAATGACCACTCGATGATACGTAGCGGCATATCAACTACTCCGACATACGCAAAAAGCTGGCCTGCAGACTCGATTCAGAGTCGATGAGGAACTGACCGGAAACAACGATCTCTTCGCCCTGTTGCAACCCGGAAAGGACCTCTACACTACCACCTCCTCGTCTGCCGGTTTTGACATCAACGGGCTGAAAGTGACCACTGCCTAACGATTTGATCACCGTTTCACGCTCACCGGTTAAGATGACTGCCTCACGAGGCACGGTGAGCACCGCCTGCTGCGTGCTATTCGCGGTGATGTCAACTTTTACAAACATGTTCAACAAAAGCGCTTCATCAGGATTATCGACAGTGATACGTGCACGCAGCGTTCTCGTCTTTGGATCGACTTCTGGATAGATAAAATCAACCACGCCTTGCCAATTCCTGGCAGAGATAGCAGGCGCCGCAATCTCCACTATATTGCCCTTTCGCACCCAGGACGCCTGGTGTTCGTAGATGTCGACCATCACCCACACTCGGCTGAGGTCGACTATAGTGAACATGGATTGATACGGCTCCACATAGGTTCCTTCACTCACATTCAGTTCGATTATGACACCGCCCTGAGGCGCCAGTAACTGGATAGTATTCTGAACTTTACGGCTGTTTTTTATGCGCATGATATCCATGTCCATCACTTTCAGCAGACGCAAGGAATTTCTCATGGAATCGACCTTGGCACCGACCTCAGTCTTTTTGCTGGGATCGAAGGACGTCATATCATACTCTTCCAGTGCCTCGATATATTTAAGCTGAGCCTGGTTTATCCATGGTGAATAGAAGTCAACCAGTACTTCCTTTCGATCCACCCGGTCTCCTTCGGTAAGCAGGTACAGCTTTTCAATCCAGCCCCCGGTTCTGGAGTGAATCTGCAGCAATCGATCATCGTCAGCAGTGACCAGTCCCTGGGTGTGAATTGTTTTTTCCAGAATTTTACGGTCCACCTTAGCGGTTCGCACTCCCATGTTCTGAATAACAACAGCGTCCAGAAAAACCTGCGGCTTATCTACTACGGCTGTGGCTCCAGATGGTGCAGTGTTTTCTTTAGCGACCAGATCCATGCCGCAGATGGGGCAGCTGCCGCCGGGTTCGTGCTGCATTATCTGCGGATGCATTGGGCAGATATAGGTTGCGCCTTCTCCTTTGTCAGTATGTTTCTCACTGTGTTCAACCGTACTGTGTTGTATATTCTGATCTACGGCACCCGGTTCACCGGTCATAATACTCGGCTGCAAACGTTGAGTTACCGGGTAGTCATCATGTTCTGAATCATGCCG
>JADFWE010000326.1 GCA_015222915.1 Pseudomonadota bacterium
AGTTCATAACGGTCTTCGCTGTGCAGGCGTTCGATGATGTCTTTATAGACGCCGGTGATGTTATCGGTGTTTTCCGTTTCCGGTGTCTGCAGGACAGAGAGCAGCTGCAGCGGCTTTTCAAATTCACTGTCTCGAAAACGCTCCAGCAATGCAGCGGCTGAGATATCCGGGTTTGTTTCGATGGTGGTCTGCAGCGTATGCAGCAATGGCAGGCCTTTGGTGATCGCGCCTTTAAAATGATCGGGTACTTTATGATGGCCTGCCAGTACCGGATTCTGTAATAACAGGGCAATCGCTATACGGGTTTTATTATTCTGCACCAGCTGACCACGAACAGGTTTAGCGTTCGTCACCGGTGTTCGGCGTTGGATGTTCTTTTTTTCAATATCTGCAGACATCTTTGATTCCAGGTGCTGCTGACTCAGGCCGACCAGTGATGACAGTTCTTCTATCAGCAGGTCTTTGTAGAGGCTGTTATGCATCTTCTCGATCAGTGCATTGGCTTTCTGGGCGAGCTTCGCCTTGCCCTCAGTGGTGCTGATATCACATTCAGTTTTCAGATTGTCAAACAGGAAGTCAGACAGGGTAGTGGCATGTTTTATGCGTTGTTCGAAAGCCTCTTTACCTTCCTTTCTTACCATGGTATCCGGGTCTTCTTTTTCCGGCAGGAAAAGAAAGCGCGCGATCATGCCGTCACGGATGACGGACAAGGTGTTCTCCAGCGCGCGCCATGCGGCTTTCTTACCGGCATTGTCTCCGTCATAACAGAATACGATCTCGTGCGTAGTGCGAAAAGTTTTCTGGATCTGGTCGGTAGTGGTAGCGGTGCCCAGTGAGGCGACGGCATACTGGATACCGCTCTGTGCAAGTGCGACCACATCCATATATCCCTCCACTACGATGATACGTTCGATTTTTCTTAATGCCTGTCTGGTCTCATACAGACCATAGAGTTCATAACCTTTGTGAAAGACCGCGTTTTCCGGTGAGTTAAGATATTTGGGTTCTCCTTTGTCCAGGACACGGCCACCGAAACCGATGATACGGCCACGCTGATCGGTAATCGGGAAGATGATGCGGTCACGAAAACGGTCATAGGTCTTGTTGTTGTCATTGCTGACGATCATGCCGGTTTTTTTCAGTGCCGCTAGATTCTCTGTGGTTTTTCCTATCCGGCTTAACAGGAAGTCCCAGCCATCAGGCGCGTAGCCGATCTTAAACTGAAGGGCGATCTCGCCGCTGAGTCCGCGTTGTTTTAGATATTCGATGGCGCGTTCTGATGTTTTGAGTTGCTGCTGGAACAGTTCACTGGCCTGTTTTAAAACATCGTACAGAGGCTGTTTGTCCTCAGTGTTCTTATTGTGAGCAAAACCGTCATTCTCATGCGGTACATCCAGGTGCTGGTCTGCCGCCAGGGTTTCGATGGCATCGACATAACTCAGGTGATCGTAGTCCATCAAAAAACCGATGACGTTGCCTTTGGCGTGGCAGCCGAAACAGTAAAAAAACTGTTTATTCTCACTGACGGTGAACGACGGCGTTTTCTCGTTATGAAAAGGGCAGCAGGCGGTAAATTCCTTGCCTTTTCTCTTCAGTGGTACGCGCGCATTGATCACCTCGACGATATCGCTTCGAGTGATCAGGTCATCAATAAAATTTTGAGGGATACGGCCAGCCACAATAAAACAGCTTATGGATGCAGGTTGACGAAGGATAACTGTCGAGGGTTGAAGATCCTTTCATATTCGACGATGGCATAACGGTCGGTCATGCCTGCGATGTAATCCGAGATGCCGCGCGCGATGCCGATATCACCATGTTTGTCCCTCAGTTTATGACAGTGTCCGATGGCTTCGGTCGGCAGGATATTGGTATCGTTCATGAAAGCATTGAACAACGATTCGATGACATCGGCTGCTTTTTTACTCATGCGGTGCACACGGTAATGCTGGTACAGGTTCTTGCGCAGGAACTGTTTTAATTCGAGTTTTTCTTCGATCATGCTGTCACTGAAGGCCATCAGGCGCTGTCCATGATTGCGCACGTCTTCGATCGATTTCAGCCTGGCGTCGTTGATGTTCTCTCGTGAGGTATCGATCAGATCAACGACCATGACGTTGATCATGCGCCTGATGATTTCATGGATGAGTTTCTTGTCGTCCAGCCCCGGGTATTTTTTATCGACGATGTCGTACTGTGTCCTGAACAGTCTGATCTTCAGCAGGTCATCGATGGTGATCAGGCCATAGCGGATACCGTCATCGATATCGTGGTTGTTATATGCGGTTTCATCGGAGTAGTCGGTCAGCTGAGCTTCCAGGCTCGGCTGTGTGCTGTCGATAAAGCGCTGGCCGACGTCTCCAAGCTTTTTGGCATTGTTCAGCGCGCAATGTTTGAGGATACCTTCGCGGGTTTCGAAGCTGAGGTTGAGACCGTCGAAGTCGGCGTATTTCTGTTCCAGTTTGTCGACCACGCGAAGTGACTGGATATTGTGTTCGAAGCCGCCGAAGTCTTTCATGCAGCGGTTCAATGCTGTCTGTCCGGCGTGGCCAAAGGGTGTGTGTCCCAGATCATGAGCCAGTGCGATGGCTTCGGTCAGGTCTTCATGCAGTCGCAGTTCACGGGCGATGCTACGCGCGATCTGGGCGACTTCGAGTGAGTGGGTAAGGCGGGTACGGAACAGATCACCCTCGTGGTTAACAAAGACCTGGGTCTTGTACTCCAGGCGGCGGAAAGCGGCGGAGTGGATGATGCGGTCCCGGTCACGCTGATATTCATTGCGATAAGTCGGGTGTGATTCATCATGGCGACGTCCTCTTGACCGGGTATCATCGCAGGCGTAGTCGATCAGAAAACCGCTATAACTGCTGTTTGAGCCTTTGTTTTGATCTGTCATTATCAGTCCGTCATCAGCTATGGTTATTTTTGAGCGATGCTGTGTTCCAGGGCTTTGTTCAGGTCGTCCAGGGTATAGTCACTGGTGACCACGGACTGGCCGATGCCTTTCATCAGCACCAGCCGCAGTACGCCGTCGATCACTTTTTTATCGACAGACATAAGTTCGCGAAATGTTGCTGCACTGAGGCTGGCAGGAGCCTTAACCGGAAGTTTGGCCTGCTCGATGAGATCGATGGTCTGCCTGGTTTCATCATCATCCATCCAGCCCATCTGGTTGGACATGATCGCCGCCATGCACATACCGGCACCGACCGCTTCACCATGTAACCATTCGCCATAACCCATGCCATTTTCGATGGCGTGGCCAAAGGTATGACCGAGGTTGAGCAGTGCGCGTCTGCCGCTCTCACGTTCATCGGCAGCGACTATATCGGCCTTGGTCTGGCAGGATACCTCGATGGCATAAGCGAGCGCTTTTTTATCGCGCTGCAACAGTGCAGACATATTGGTTTGCAGCCAGTTGAAGAAGTCTTTATCGCATATCAGGCCGTATTTGATGATCTCGGCAAGACCGGCGCTTAACTCACGGTCGGGCAGGGTATCGAGGGTGTCGATGTCGGCGATCACAGCTCTAGGCTGGTAGAAGGCACCGATCATATTTTTGCCCAGTGCATGGTTGACACCGGTTTTACCGCCGACGGAAGAATCGACCTGGGACAGCAGGGTAGTGGGAATCTGAATCAGGTGCACGCCGCGCTGATAGCTGGCAGCGGCAAAACCAGCCATGTCGCCGACCACGCCGCCGCCGAGGGCGATGACCGTGGTGTTGCGGTCAAAACGATTGCGCAACAGGCCGTCGTAGATCTGGTTCAGCACTTCGAGATTCTTGTATTTTTCGCCATCGGGCAGGATGACGGCTTCATGTTTCAGGCCACTTAACATGGTCTGTGTTTTTTCCAGGTATAGCGGTGCGACGGTCTCGTTACTGACGATCAGGGCGCTGTTCCCCGGGATGTGCTGTTTCAGCAGGTCGGCCTGGCCAAGGAGGCCGTTATCGATATATATCGGGTAACTGCGTTCACCGAGGTCAACTGTTAGTGTTGTCATCTTTGTGCTTCTGTCCGTCGTGTTTTGCTTGTTCTGAAATAAATGGAATAACGCCGTCGTAGCCTGGAGGCGTTATCTGAGGTGTTTAATGATAGCCTGTATCACGCTGTGAATCGAGTTGTTTGCGGTTTCGACGGTATAATCTGCTGCTTCTTCATATAGCGGGCCGCGCTCATCCAGTAGCCGTTGCAGGATGGCTTCGGCAGGCTCTTCGGCATGCAGCAGCGGTCTATTTTTATCTTTACTGGTGCGTTCGATAAGGGTTTTCAGGCTGCTTTTCAGATAGATGACGGTGCCGCGGTTGATCAGGTGGTTGCGGTTTCGGCTATCCAGTACAGCGCCGCCGCCGGTGGCGAGGATGATGTTTTTTTTCCGGGTCAGTTCGTCGATGACCGCTGCTTCACGTTTCCTGAAACCTTCTTCGCCTTCTTTTTCGAAGATCAGCGGGATATCAACGCCGGTACGTTCTTCTATTACGCGGTCGCTGTCGTAGAAGTCCATCTTTAATCTACGTGATAGCTGACGACCGACGGTGGTCTTGCCGGTGCCCATCAGGCCGATTAGGAAAATATTTTTTTGATTAGACATACTATCCTGGATATAAAAAAGCTGGGCATAAAAAAGCGATCTGACTTTTATATAGAAGCCAGGTCGCTTAGGATATCAAAAAAGTTATATTGTGTATTTTTTTTATGGAATAGTGGTAGAGACAGTAAAGATGCTTTCTAGCCCTGAAGGTGCTGATTTTACTTTTATGGTGAGTACTTCAGTAGTAGAAGCCGTGCTACCAGTGGTATAAGTAAGGTTAAATAGCGTCTGGTTGCCTGCAAGATTTATTGCAGCTGGTTCTACCTTTCCATCAGAGGATAAAACCTCTACTGTAGTACCGTCTGCCATATTATAACCATATATGTCCGTAACCTTTATGGTTAAGTTTGTAGTAGTATCGATGGTGGTGGGCAAAGAACCGCTTTCGATAGAAACAGAGGCATTTGATGAGCTCAGTGTAACCCTTGTGATGTCCCATATTAATGTAGATACCCTGTTACATACTGTGTTGTCGCCAGTACAAGGTGTGCCGGTAAATAGGCCATCAGCCGCATCGAATGTGTTATCAGCATCGCCATCTATAAACTCTTCAGTGGCAGCATCTCTCGTATCGTTATTATTTATATCCAGAAACGGTTCAGATATATCAGTAAACGGTTCGCCTGCGTCATAAAGATCGTTATCATTTAAATCTGTAAATGATTCCTCACCTCGTGTATAAGCGATTATGATAGCGCTGTGATTTGCCGGTAAAAATGTATTTTGCCCGGATTCTGTCCAGGTGACTGAACATGCGCCTTTTGCTGTCAGACACTGAGGTTCTACTTGTCCCCAGGATGTTTCGAATGAGATAGCAGTGTTGTCTGGAACAGGGTTGTTATTTCTATCAGCAACATATATCGATATTTCACTGGTATTTCCTTCGTGCTCGAGTGCTTCTACAGCTAATTTTTCAGTGGCGACTGAAAAGCTGTCCAGGTCAGGTGTTTGAGTTATCACGTCATTGGCAGCTGGAATTTCATTAGCGGTATCTGATGCGCTGCCTGATTCAAAAGCGCTGTTATCACTGCTACAGCCTGCTACAGCAAATAAAGCACCTGTTATTATTGCCGTGTTTTTTAAAAAATGGTTGTTCATGTTTCATACTTCCTTACCCTTACAGGTAATCTTCTATAGTGAAAGAGCGTCTTTAAGGATTTTAGGTGTTACAAATAT
>JADFWE010000006.1 GCA_015222915.1 Pseudomonadota bacterium
CAATCCTTTAATTCTTTTCGCTTTTTTTGCGTCTTTTGCGTTATTCGCGGACTACCCGTTTTTAAAGCTTTTAACGTCGCCTAAGTGTCAGAAACAGACTTTGTGTTAGGGCACAGGGTTCGGATCATATTCTTTTATCTAAAGTACGTTTCTATGCTGTAAAATTCGCCCATGTCTATAATTCGTCTACGCAATATCCATGTCAGTTTTGGCGGCCCTGCCATCCTCGAAAGTATCAGCATGTCCATCGATGCCGGTGAACGGCTCTGTCTGCTCGGTCGAAATGGTACCGGTAAATCGACACTGCTGAAAGTGATCTCCGGCGAGGTGAAACACGAGAGCGGTGATCTGGAATACAAGCAGAGCCTGAAACTGGCGGTGCTGGATCAGGAACCGCGAGGTAATCTTCAGGGCAGTATCTTTGATGTGGTCGCCATGGGACTGGGGAAAAATGCGAAGCTGCTGCAGGACTATCATCATGCCTTGCATAATTTCACCGAAAATCATAATGAACAGACCACTGCAGAGCTGGAGAGGGCTCAGAACCAGGTAGACATCCATAATGCATGGCAGCTCAATCAGCAGGTAGAAGAAGTATTGAGCCGTATGCAGCTGGACGGTGATATGGATTACACATCCCTTTCCGGCGGCATGAAACGCCGTGTTCTACTGGCGAAAGCACTGGTGATCAAGCCCGATATCCTGTTGCTCGACGAGCCTACTAACCACCTGGATCTAAGCGCTATTCAGTGGCTGGAAGAACAGTTGCTGAATTACAAAGGTGCGCTGATGTTCATCACCCATGACCGTTCTTTCATGCGGCGATTATCGACCCGTATCATCGAGCTCGATCGCGGTAAGCTGACCAGTTATCCCGGCGATTACGATACTTACCTGCGTAGAAAGGCAGAGGCATTGCATGCCGAGGAAGTAGAAAACGCGCACTTCGATAAAAAACTGGTGCAGGAAGAGGTCTGGATACGGCAGGGTATCAAGGCACGCCGGACCCGTAATGAAGGCAGGGTGCGTGCCCTTGAAAAGATGCGCAGTGAAAGAAGCGAGCGCCGCCAGCAGGTCGGCAAGGTGGCGATGAAGGTGGCGAGCGCAGACCGTTCCGGCAAACTGGTGGCCGAGGCTGAAGACGTCGGTTTTGATTACGACGGTAAACCGATCATCAAGGGCTTAACCGTCACTATATTACGTGGTGACAAGATCGGTATTATCGGCCCTAACGGTGCAGGAAAAACCACCCTGTTGCGTCTGCTGCTGGGAGACCTGAAACCGACTTCGGGTACTATCACCACCGGAACCAAACTTGAGATCGCTTACTTCGACCAGTTCCGTGCCCAGCTGGATGATGATGCCAGTGTCATCGACAACCTGTCTCAGGGGCGTGAGTTCGTCGAGATCAACGGCAATAAAAAACACGTAATCGGTTATCTGCAGGATTTTCTGTTCGCACCGGAGCGGGCGCGTTCACCGGTAAGCATGCTCTCAGGCGGTGAGCGCAACCGCTTATTGCTGGCAAAGCTTTTTTCCAAACCATCAAATATCCTGGTACTCGATGAGCCCACCAATGATCTGGATATCGAGACATTAGAGCTGCTCGAAGAGCTGGTGATGGAATATAAAGGCACTGTGCTGCTGGTGAGCCATGACCGGGAATTCGTCAATAATGTAGTGACCAGTACGCTGGTGTTTGAGGGTGACGCACAGGTTAACGAGTATGTTGGTGGCTATGATGACTGGTTGCGCCAGGCCCAGGGTAAACAGGCTCGGGGTAAACAGGCCCAGGGTAAGCAGGGCAATGACAAGGCTGCTGTAAAATCATCCGCTAAGAATGCAGTCGCTGAAGCCCTTTCGACCGGGGGTAAAGTAAGCGAAGCCAAAAAGTTGAGTTACAAAGATCAGCGTGAGCTGGATGCGCTGCCTGCACAGATAGAGAAATTTGAGTCGGAAGTGGAGAGCTTGCAGGTGCTGATGGCTGATGCTGGCTTTTATAAAAAGGATAAGCAGGCGATCCAGAACATACAGCAACAACTGGTGGTCGCCGAAGAAAGTCTGTCACGCTGTTATGTGCGCTGGGAAGAGCTCGAATAGCCTGCTGCTATTCAGAGGCTTCCTGGAGAGGTTCCCCAGGTTTCCGTAATGGATGAAAACGATGGAGGATAATATGATCC
>JADFWE010000327.1 GCA_015222915.1 Pseudomonadota bacterium
AGTATGCCGATGGCGATCGCCAGACCGCCCAGTGACATCAGGTTGGCGGAGACATTAAACAGCTTCATCATGATGAAGGTGAACAGCACGGTTAACGGCAGGATGAGTGCCACGGTCAAGGCGCTGCGGATATCACCTAACATGATGATCAACACCAGCAGTACCAGTATGACGGCTTCACCCAGTGCTTTTTCGACCGTCCATACCGCTTTGGTGATGAGGTCGGTGCGGTCATAAAATGACTCGATGACCACGCCTTCTGGCAGGATAGACTTTAATTCTTCTAAAGCTTCTTTAGTGCCGGCGACGGTTTTTAAACTGTTGGCGCCTTTGCGCAACAAGACCAGGCCGGTGACGGCTTCACCTTCACCATCGGCAGTAACTGCGCCATAACGGGTCATGCTGCCGACGCGGACATCGGCGACATCATGCACGTGTATCGGTTTACCATAACGGGTGCGCACAGCGACATCCCTGATGTCTTTTATGCCGTTGAGTTTACCCACGGTACGCACCAGTAATACTTCATCATTTTTATTGATGCGATCGCCACCAGCGTTGCGGTTGCTCTCCATCAGCGCGTGCTCGACTTCATCGACACTGATACCGTGTTTGACCAGTTCCTTTGGCTTGATGACCACTTCATAGGTACGCACTTCGCCGCCCAGTGAATTCACATCGGCAACACCGTCGACCTTGCGCAGGTGTGGACGGATGACCCAATCCTGCAGAGTGCGCAGTTCCTGGTTGCTGTAGTGCTTCACATTATCCTGGTCTTTACCGCCATTACCACCAGTACCCATGCCGTCATTCTGGCTTATGATGCGGTACATGAAGATCTCTCCCAGCGGCGTGGTGATGGGCGCAAGCCCGCCTTCGATATCGGCAGGTAATGAAGCCCAGACCTGGTTGAGACGTTCGGTCACCAGGTTGCGTGCCAGGTAGATATCCATGTCATCTTCGAAATCGATGACGATGACGCTGAGTGCATATTTTGTGGTCGAGCGCAGTACGGTCTGCCCGGGGATGCCCTGCATCTCCATCTCGATAGGAAAGGTGATGCGCTGCTCGACCTCAGACGGCGACATGCCGTTGGCCTTGATGATGACCTGCACCTGTGGCGCAGAGATATCGGGGAAGGCATCGATCGGCAGGGTCTTAAACGACCAGAAACCGGCGGCGGAGATTCCCAGTGTTACCAGCAGGATCATCACGCGCTGGACGAGTGAGAAACGTAATAGTGCAGCGATCATGTTATCTACCTCCCATGTTTAAATTTGCGCTATTGGTACTGGCACTCTGCACCTGTGTATCGGTAATCAGCTGACCAGCATACAGTTTGACCTCGGCGAGCTCAATCCTTGCCTGATAGATCAGATCGAGATAAGTCAGACGCGCATCAAAATAGGTATTGTTGGCATCCACCAGCGCAAGGATATTTAACTCGCCACTGGTGAAACCCTTATTGGTCAGCTCGAGCATTTTGCCTGCAGGTTTTAACACTTTCTTTTTGTATTCGACCGCCTGTTCGACGACATGGTTTAGATGTGTATAACTGCGATTGAGGTTTATCTTTAACTCACGCTTTAATAACTGTAACTCTATTTTCTGCTGACTGGCTTTGTAGGTGGCTTTGCTCTCAGCCGTTGTCTTACGATCGGTAAGCGGTATCTGTATATTGAACATGATGGCGTAGATATTTTCGCGGCCGGTAAAAAGCGTATCCCGCTGCCAGCTGAGACCGATACTGGGATCGATCATCTGTGTGCTGCGCGCAACATCGATATTGTGGTTTGCTGCCTGCACTTCCTGCTGTTGACTGGACAGCTGTGCATGGCTGTTCTGTAGATCAGACAACTGTTTCAAATTCGGGATATCCGAGACCGGGAGCAGTTCTGAAACGCTGGCGACACTATCCATGTTGATATGCAGCAGCTTTACAAATTCACTCAATGCTTCTTTATATTTACCTTCGGCACTGCCGGATGCCTGTCTCGCTTCTTCACGGATGATAGTCAAACGCATTTTTTCCAGCGGGCTTAGATAACGCACGACGATACCCTGCGACTGGCCCTTGTCCTGACCATACATCTCATTAGCAAGCTTCAGCTGTTTCTCTGCCAACGATAGTTTTGCCGAGGCAAACTGTAACTGGTGAAAAACTTTTGACACCCGGTTCTGCACCTGCAGCGAGCGAAACTGCTGTGAGAAATGTGCCGCCTTCATACTGGCAGCAGCTGCCTCCTCCTGGTACTTCATGCGTGACATCGGGATCGATTGCGTGACGGTGATGTCGGTCAGGTCATAACCACCGGCGCCATCATCCTGCCCCATCTTATTATCGACCTTAAATCCAATTTCAGGATCAGGCCACATGCTCGACAGATCAATGTCTGCCTGTCTTACGCCTAGTTCGGCCATTGCCTTTTTCAGCTCTGGTGAGGTTATTATCGCCTGCTGAACACTGGACGTTAATGTCCATTGCTGTGGCGCGGGTTGTGTATAGGGCTGGTCACCTGGCTGTGTACTCGGCTGTACATCGGACTGGTTACCGGGCTGGGCGATAGACGGGTTCGTCACTGATGCTGTGATCAGCATTACGACTATTAAAAGTACATTCTTATCAGATGGCTTTATGGGCATGGTAAAACTCCAAACGCAGAATGCTGTTTGATCTAAATAGATAATCTAAACAGGCAGTTCCACAAAAATAGTTCAGCAGATAGCTGCTAACTATAAAAAATATATAAAGTTGGTTTTGGAGTTTATAAAGGCGGCGCGCGCAGAGGTGGCGTACCGTGGAAAGGTATGATGGGTAATTGCGTATGGCCTTCGCGCATGCGGCCGATAAAGGTTCGGCACAATACGGTCAGCATCACGGCTATCAGCAGGAATACGGCAAAGATGCTTAGCGTGTCCTGTTTTACTTTTAGCACGCTCTCCGGACTGACCGTAATCTCATCACCGGCACTTTCAGGCATGAGATCATTGGTAAGCGAGCTGATAGATACTGCGAAGCCATGATCTGCCGTAGCGGCAGCTTCATGGTTATGGATGTGTATTTCGACAGACGTCAGAAACAGCAATGCTGTGATCATATAGATGACCAGCATGATGGCTGTCTTTTTTGATGACAGATTGTTTTTATCGTAAATACGCATTTTGACACATTCTAATATAGCTGGCTTCCAGATTCCAGCCGGAAAACCTGCCGAGAAGTTAATCAGATATATGCCCTGCACAATAGTTCAAAAAATAGTGCATGACTTTCATCATATATTTTTTACAAAGGGCGTACGCTATCCGGAAGATTTTCCAGTATTATTTCTGTAAAGGCTTCGAGCGCCTTACGACGTGGAAAAGTACGGCGGTAGACTAACGATACCTGGCGCCAGGTATCGGGCAGCTGTAGCCGCGTCAGCTTGACGCCCTTGTCTCTTGCTGAAAAAGCCTTCAGCGCCAGCGCTGGCAACAGGGTACAGCCAAATCCGGCAGACACCATCTGCAACAATGTCTCCAGGCTCGCCGCGCGCAGGTCAGCAAAATCACCTTGCTTTACACGTTCGTGGATGTGACAGACCTCCATCGCCTGATCTGCCAGGCAATGGCCTTCTGCAAGCAGGAGCAGTTCGGCACTATCAAGATCAGACTGAAGGATCTTGCTCTTCTTTGATAACGGGTGGTTACGCGGGCATGCCAGCCAGAAGGGCTCCTCAAATAACGGCAGGCTTTCAAAATCAGGGTTATCCACCGGCGTAGCCAGCAACGCGGCGTCGATCTCATGCTTGCCCAGCCGTGTCAGCAGCGTCTCGGTGAACTCCTCTGACAGCACCAGTTTTATCTGCGGGTACTTTTTTTTCAACGGTTCCAGTATCAGCGGCATGAGATATGGACTCAGCGTCGGGATCGCCCCCATGCGCAAGGCGCCGACCAGCGGATCCTGATGCGACTGGGCCAGCTGCGTCAGGGCATCGGCCTGCTCCAGTACCCGCATAGCCTGTGCCACGATGGCTTCACCCGCAGGAGTCGTTTCTACCGAACGCCTGGTGCGCTCGAAAAGCTTTACACCTAATTCTTCTTCCAGCTTTTTTATCTGGCCACTCAATGTGGGCTGACTGACGAAACATCGCTCGGCAGCCTTGCCAAAATGACCGGTATCTGCCACTGCAACAAGATATTTGAGATCTTTTAGGTTCATATGATTCCTGCCCTCCTCCGCACTTACACCATGATAGGCAATACCTATCACTATAATGCAAACAAACGATTTTAACAATATGTCGGTCTGGTATATCGTTCACCCATGCCGGCACAAAGCCCGGCTCTACACGCCAGATAA
>JADFWE010000328.1 GCA_015222915.1 Pseudomonadota bacterium
GCAAAACCGGTTCCGAAGATAACACCGGCATCGATCAGGTCTTTATCAGCGACGATGCCTTCACGCAGGCAGGCTGTGGCTTCGTTGAGCAGACGCAGTACCAGTCTGTCCTGTACCTGTTGCGGATTGGCGTAAGTCGCTTTCCTGTCTTTTATGGGTTTATTATTCTTATATCTATAAAAACCTTCGCCGGTTTTTTTGCCGAGTTTCTTATCGGATAGCTGCTGAAGATTTTCAGGCAGCGTCATATCCAGCGCTTCGGACAGGATATTCGCCACCGACTTGCATATATCCAGGCCGACCGTATCAGCGAGTTCTATCGGTCCCATCGGCATACCGTAACCGGTCGCTGCTTTATCGATCACCTCGGGCGGAATGCCTTCATCGACCATGGTGACCGCTTCCACGATATACGGCATCAGTATGCGGTTGACCAGGAAACCGGGAGAGCTTTTCACTGCCAGCGGCAGTTTGCCGATGTTCTTGCCGAAAGCCAGCGCCTTCTGCACGACCTTTTCATCAGTCTCATTACCGCGGATGATCTCCACCAGCGGCATCAACGCAACAGGGTTGAAAAAATGCAGACCGACGAGGCGGCCGGGGTTCTTCAGGCAGGAACTGAGCTCTTCCAGTTTTATGCTGGATGTGTTGGTCGCCAGGATGGCATCTTTTTTCATCTTCGGTTCGATGTCTTCATACAGTTCGCGCTTGACGTCTCGATCTTCGAAGATCGCTTCGATGACGATATCTGCACGATGCACGCCGACACCGCGATGATCAGCCATCAGCCGGTCGTTAGCATCACGTATCGCACGCCGATCACGTTTAAATTTCTTTTTGAACGAATACTGCGCGCGTTTGATGGTCTGTGCCAGTTGCTCCGGGCTCTGGTCCTGAACCGTCACCGAATACCCCTGGATGGCGCACCAGGAAGCGATATCTCCGCCCATGATGCCGCCGCCGATAACATGTACATGTTCAGCTTTAAAATCGATCTGTTTGCCCTGGCTCTTCAGGCGGTCCTGCAGGAAGAAAACCCTGACCAGGTTTCTGGAGGCCTCGGTGGTCGCCAGGTCGGCTACAGCGATCGCTTCCTGTTCCAGCATCTGTTTTTTGTCGCTGCCGTTTTTTTGCCACAGGTCGATCAGGCGGTAAGGCGCAGGGTAGTGTGCAGGGCTGGCTTTCTTCGCTACCTGCTTGCGCATCTGTGATGCGATCAGTGGCCGCAGTATCGAGCTTTTACTTATCCTGGCAAGCAGTGGCAACGTGTTTCTTTTCGGTGCAGTCAGCGCGAAATGTTCTGCTGCTGTCTTAAGCTGTCGCAGCGGCACCATCTCATCGATCAGTGCAATCTTCTTCGCCGCACGTGCCGTCAGTGCCCGTCCGGTCAGCATGATGTTCATCGCCGCCATAGGCCCGCAGCGTTCGATGGATCTCGCCGTGCCGCCATAACCGGGGTGGATGCCAAGTTTTATCTCGGGCAGGCCGATCTTTGTCTTCTTGTCATCGGAGGCGATGATGTAATCGCAGGCCAGCGATAATTCGGTACCGCCGCCGAAGCACATCCCGTGCACCATACTGACCGTGGGGCAGGTAAGCGCTTCGATCCTATTCATCAGGGCATGACCTTTCAGCATGAAAGTCAACGCCTGTTCTTTCGAATCAAGAGCAGTAAACTCTTTTATGTCTGCGCCGAAGATAAAACCATCTTTTTTATCCGAGACGATAATCACCGCCAGCGGCAGATCGTCTTCGAGGCTTTCGATGATCTCATCAAGCTCACTGATCGCTGCCTGCGATAACAGGTTCGCAGAGCTTCCCGGTGTATCAAAATGCAGCCAGGCGATATTGTTATCGTCTTTTTCGACAGACCAGCATTTACCTGTAGATGAACTATTGTCTGACATCAGACTACCCCTGATTGCTTATCGCAGTGTAATTATGTTTTATCAATTCTTGTTTACTGGATCTGTTGAAAGTTAGAGATACTCTCAGTATGTTGAACGCAGGCACATATACGTGATCATCCATCATGATTCATTCTGCAGCAACATGGCGCCACCCTGGCCACCACCGATACAGAGAGTCGCCATACCCTGTCTGGCATCGGTACGTTGCAGAATCTTGCACATGTGCAGGATGATCCTGGCACCGCTGGCACCGACCGGGTGGCCGAGACTGACGCCGCCGCCATCGATGTTTAGCTTCTCATGCGGTATCTCTCCCATCGCCTTGTCCAGGTTAAGCTCGCTCTGACAATATTCATCCTGCTGCCATGCCTGTACACAGCCGAGCACCTGTGTGGCAAACGCTTCGTTGATCTCCCAGTAATCGATATCATCGATGCTTAAGTTATTGCGCTGCATGATCGGCGTCATGGCATGTACCGGCCCCATACCCATCACAGAAGGATCAAGGCCGGCCCACTGGGTATCGGTGATCGATGCCATCACCGGCAGATCATATTTTTTAACAGCCTCTTCGCTGGCCAGTAATAACCAGGCAGCGCCATCGGTTATCTGTGCACTGTTACCGGCCGTGACCTTACCGTATTTACGGTCGAATGCAGGGCGCAGTTTTGCCAGGCTCTCGACCGTCGAATCCGGCCGCACACCATCATCGAAATCGTAAAAATTGCCTTTGCCATCGTATAAAACCTCGATCTCATCGAGATATCCGGCTTCATGCGCCTTCGCCAGCCGGTGATGGCTGGTCATGGCATATTCGTCCATCTGTTGACGTGTGATGCCAAATTTCTCGGCGATGATCTCAGCTGTCTCGCCCATATTCAGACCGACGGTATCATCGGTGAGACCATGCAGCAGGGCGATGACCGGTTTCAGATGTTTGCCGCGAAGTTGAGTGAAAGTTTTTAATTTCTGGCCGACACTGCGGGCGCGCATGAAATCACCCAGCCAGTCCACCATCGTATGGTTATGCATGACCGGTGCACGGCTCATCGATTCGACTCCGCCGGCAAGGATGAGATCAGCGTCACCGTTACCGATGTTCTTATAGGCTGAATCGACCGACTGCATGCCGGAGGCACAGTTACGCTGCACCGTCCATGCCGGTACACTCTGTGGAATGCCCAGGCGTAAGGCTGCCACACGTCCTATATTCGCTTCACGTTCTCCCGGCATCATGCAACCGAGGATGACTTCATCCAGTGCATCCAGAGGGAAGTCGTGTCTTAACAGTAAAGGTTTTGCCGCAGCGACCGCCAGATCACCGGCAGAAAACGGACCGACCTTGCCGCGTGATTTCAGCTGCGGGGTACGGCTGCCGTCAACGATATAGACTTTGCGTGTACATTTGTTCGTCATAACAGTTCTCTATTTACTGTAGCTGCGAATTCATTCGCACCCCAGATTTAAATGTTTGCCTATGGTGTCTCTATCTTCCATCCGCTGAACGAAAATTCATCGACCTTGATCGCATTCTGGATCGCTGCTTCGGTCTCGATCAACAGATCATATTCGATATCACTGATGATGTTCGACGCTTTCGCTTCATCATAAGCATCAGTACCGCGGCTGCTCAGGCGTCCCTGCTTAAATGCATCACGCAGTTTTCGCTGCAGGTATTCAGTTTTGATCACCAGCTCAAAAGCGTGTGTGATACGGCCGGTAGCATTATCTATGTCGTCACTTTCAAAGATGCCGCCTGCCAGACGGTCACGTGCTGCACCCGGTGAAAGGATAACGCGCGCGACTTTATGCCCCAGCTTATCGTTCGGCCGCTGATAAGGTTTGGTCAACGGGAAGATGATAAAATTGCATATCGCGCCGATGAATGGCACCGGCAGGTTCTTCATGATGCCTTTGATCGCAGTCTGTATGTTGAACAGCGAATCCTCACAGACCCAGCGCAGCAGATCAAGATCCTCTTTTTTACTGCCCTGGTTCTCATAATGTTTTAACACGGCACTCATCACATACATATTCGATAGAGCGTCTGCCAGGCGGCCGGATATCTTCTCCCGGCGTTTCAGAGAACCGCCGAGCACCCCGACACAGATATCGGCCAGCAGGGCGAAGGCTGAACTCATCTTCGTCAGCTGCTGATAATAACGATGGGTATGTTTATCGCCGGGAGTATAGGTAAATTTGGCAAACGTCAGACCGAACCAGAACGAACGCACGACATTGCTGATGATAAAACCCATGTGCGCAAAAAAAGCATTATCAAAATCCCGCAGACCTCTCTGCTGATCTGCATCGTGGACAGCCGTCACTTCTTTTAGCAGGTAAGGGTGGCTGCGCATCGCACCCTGACCGAAGATGATCATGGTGCGGGTAAGGATATTGGCACCTTCGACAGTGATACCGACCGGGGTCAACTGATAGGCACGGCCAAGGTGATTATGCGGCCCCATGCAGATGCCGTGGCCGCCATGGATATCCATGGCATGGTTGACGACTTCACGCATGCGTTCCATCACCTGCTGTTTGACGATCGCTGAGATCACCGATGGTACCGCGCCGCCATCCAGCGCTACCGCGACCAGTGATCTTGCCGCATCCACTGCATAAGCCTGGCCGGCGATCACGGTAAGTGCTTCTTCTACGCCTTCGAAATAACCGATAGGGGTGTGAAACTGCTGACGGATGCGGGCATAGGACCCGGTATAGTTCGCTGCCATCTTGCTGACGGCGGTTCCCAGTGCAGGCAGCGAGATGGCGCGGCCGTCGCCCAGGCATTCCATCAGCATGGCCCAGCCTTTACCGACATAATCAGCACCGCCGATGATGGAATCCAGCGGGATGAACACATCTCTACCGCGCACCGGTCCATTCATGAATGCATGGTTGGCCGGGAAGTGGCGGCGTCCGACCTCGACACCTTCGGTTTCACGTTTGATCAGCGCCAGCGTGATGCCCCTGTCTTCGTCATAGTCTTCTTCATCACTCAACAGGTGGTCAGGGTCGTGTAGTTTGAAAGCGATGCCGAGCAGGGTAGCGACAGGTGCCAGCGTGATATAACGCTTGGCAAAGTTCAGGCGGATGCCAAGCACATCATCCTTGCCTTCATAACTGCCGTAACACACCACACCGGTGTCAGGCATGGCACCGGCATCGCTGCCGGCATCCGGCCCGGTCAGACCAAAACAGGGAATCTCGATTCCTTTGGCCAGGCGCGGCAGATAATAATCTTTCTGCTCCTCGGTACCGTATGTCATCAGCAGTTTGCCAGGGCCAAGAGAGTTCGGCACCATCACGGTGACGGCAGCAGAACCGCTGCGGCTGCCTATCTTCATCACCACCTGAGAATGACAGTAAGCAGAGTAATCCAGCCCGCCGTATTGTTTCGGAATGATCAGAGAGAAGAAGCCGTTGTCTTTGGCAAACTGCCAGGCCTGTTCGCTCATGTCATAATCGACATGGGTGATCTGCCAGTCATCAAGCATCTTGCAGAATTCTTCGACCGGACCATCGAGAAAGGCCTGCTCATCATCTGTCAGCACAGGTTTAGGCAGTTTCTGTAAAAATTTAAAATCAGGTTTTCCGCTGAACAGTTCTGCTTCCCACCATACATCACCGGCATCCAGTGCCTCCTGTTCGGTCTGTGAGATCGTCGGCATCAGCTTCTTCATCACCTTGTAGATGGCTCTGCTGATAAAGTTGCGGCGTATGGGTTTAAGGTTTAACGGGATGACGATAGCAGCGAAAAACAGCCACATAAACGCTTTCTGTGCAGGTACGACATCGGCGTAGAACTGGAATAGCAGCATGGCTGCAGCGAGGATAAGCGACCACACCAGGAGCGGCAGACGCAGGTAAGCAGAAACAAGGATTACTAAAACAAAAAGGCCGATCCACATCATTGCTGCACTCACTGTTACGAAAGAATTATATTTTGTAGACGTTTAATTTTTTCAGTGGTTCACTGAACGTTATCGTTTATTGTTTTAGTTAGCAAGTTATTTACCTCTAAATGATTGTTAATTACATCACAAAAACAATATCGTCATGAACGCAGTAAAAGGATAGTTGTTCTCGCAGATTAGGGCAGGATGCCCGTAAGTAGAACAACGCAAGGAGCAGTTGTCGAGACGTAAAGAGATACAAGAGTTTGTTTTCCTTTGCTGTCTCTGCATCTCTGCGAGAAATATAACGACAGATAAATAGTTTCATGACGGTGATCTGTCATGGCTTCTTGTCTGTCTTCGCCTCATCTGCAACTTCTGGCAATGCACCGTTATGAAGCGTATTGGCAGAAGTCACCGGTATCAGACCATCCTCTTCAGACGGGTCTGATATAAAACAGTCACCGATAGAATTACAATGCACACCCGTCTGGTCCCAGGGAAGTTTGCGGTAGATTCCCAGCTCATCAAAATCGAGGATAGGATACTTGATAACATCGAAGTAGGGCGAGTGGTCAAAATCACGCGGCGTCATCAACTTGGAGTTGCTGCGTATCAGCGTCAGTTTCCCCTGTTCGTTCTGATGAATCACCGGGATAATAGGGAAATGCACCTTGGCGAAGGCTTCAGCGATCATGGTTGAGCATACTGTTTTTGTTGGTCGCCCGGCATTATGTTCGAACAGGCTGGAGCGCCAGCGTTTTGGCAGGAACCAGTAAGGAAACATGAAACGCGCAAGATCCATAAGCTGACGAACGTTATAGTTCGCGCCCAGCTGATGGATAGCGTATCTGATCGCTGCCTGTGAATCGATACGGGTGATACCGCGCGGCCTGCAGATGCGCAGGTGTTCACCTTCATAGATATCCAGCGATGATACGATGATACCTTTGCCTAACATGGCTTCGATGATCAGCTGCTCATCCGGATTACAATGCCGGTATTTCTGCAGGTGGTCGCGCAGCATGGGGTCATCGATATCATGCAGTCGACCGATGTAGATGAAAGAATGGGTCCAGATACTCTGTGTGATGGACTTGATGATCTCAGCGACATTCGAGCGGCCTTCGACAAGCAGAACATCACCCGGGCGTAACTCATATCGCAGTCGCTCAAAACTTGTCAGCGGGGTCTTAAAGTTCGGTGACTCGTAGGTGAGCCAGCTAACAAACTTTTCCCAGAGGAAATTTTTCGGTTTAGAACTCAGTTCAGCGATACGAAACATAAACACTCCGTGTAAATGAAAGAGCTAACGATAAGGCTGCAGGTACCGAAGTACTCAGCGGTGCTGATATTACAGTACAGCCACAGTCATTATAGCTAAAGAGATTGTTTACGATGACTATTCAGACAGAAAGCGGTGATTTCAGTTCAGTATTAAGCGCTAAACGCCTGCTGTTGGCTTGTGTCCGTTGATGATACAAAGCGGAAGTCAAAAACTTTAAAAGCGATTTCACCACAGAGGCACAGAGGGCACAGAGTTTTAAGTTGTTAACTACGCCTGCGGCGCAGTTAACAACAAGAAAGTTTTTTCTCTGTGTTCTCTGTGCCTCTGTGGTGAAATCGCTTTTAAAGTTTTTGACTTCCGCTTTGTATCATCAACGGACACAAGCCA
>JADFWE010000329.1 GCA_015222915.1 Pseudomonadota bacterium
GGCTTAGCGAGAGAAAGAGTTTTTTTATGACTTTTAGTCATTGCTGCAACCTATGGACTTTAGTCCATAGTTGTTGAGTTGAAAAAATAAAATGTCGGGTGCAGTTGTATTGTTGCAGGCAGAAGATTGCGGGAGAAAAGTGACGGTGATATTAAATAAATGTGAACGTAGTGTTATTTATAAATGACGCGTTGTTCATAAACATGATCGATGGTTTGCCGGAGAAGTGAATAGCAGTAAGTGAAATATGATGTATGTCATGTATCGGTAACATCGTTGTAATAACGGTGTAACAAACCGTACTTAACATAGCGCCAACTGAAGAAACGGCGAAGATGAGATGGGACACAGTAATAAAATATTTAATATTATTTTCTTTATGACACTGATAAGTGCATCAGGAATCAGGCTGGCGAGTGCAGAAATAGTCTCGGCAGATGGCGGTAATAATTATTTGAACCTGTCAGAAAAGCTGGTCACCCTGCGCGGGCAAGTAAGCGATCTTAGCAGTGAGCTGCAGCAGTTACGGGAAGAGCACAAGTTGGAGATGCGTGGCCTGATAACGCAAAAGAATACAGTAAGTGCAAACATCAAGCAGGAAGAAATCTCTCTAGACCAGCAAAAAGAAGATCTGCTGGAAAATAAAAAACTGATAAGGGAAATCGGTGCAGATGAAGAGACGATAAAGAGTGCGTTATTAATAGAGACTGAAAAATTAAAATTATATGTAGAACATGGCCTGCCCTTTAAAGCAGTAGGAAGACTGAGGAGTATCGACAGTTACCGGCGTAATCTCGAAGCAGGGGTTATCACATCACATAAAGCCGTGAATACGCTGTGGTCGATGATCGAAGATGAGCTGAAACTGGCGCGTGACAATGGTGTATACCGGCAATCGGTCAGTATCAAAAATAAAGAGCATCTTGCACATGTCGCAAAGCTGGGAATGATGATGATGTACTTCCGGGTTAGCGGTGGCCAGGGCACAGATCAGTATGGGAGATTCAGAGGTAGAGGAAATAAATGGATAGCCGAAATCAGCAAAGATGATAAAGAGAGCGGGCAGATAAAGTCATTGTTTGCTTCGTTGGAAAAGCAGATCCACATCGGGTATTTCGAATTGCCGAATACGCTTCGGGTACGTTCTGAATAAGTTTCTATGTCTTCATGCTCAGGCCTGGAAGAGAGCGTCGTCTTAAGAGAGAAAATAATGAATTTAAAAAAACTGACTAACTATATGTTGATTACTGCCGTAGTCCTGCTCGCAAGCGCAGGCCCGGTGAGAAGTGATGAGCTGCAATCGGCTTACCAGAAAGAATATGCCTACCTGGAAGAGCAGCAGAGGAACCTTGTAAGCAGGCTGGCGGCATTTAAAGCGAAAAGTTCTGCGGAGAGAAAGGCGCTGATGGCAGAGGTAGATGTTCTGTCGAATCGTTATCGAAGAAAACAGAATGAAGCAAAGAACCTTAATGACATCGTGTTCGAAAGTGAGAGAACGCTGGAATCTGCCAGAGATAATAAAAACATTTTCTCATCGACATTTGATCAGGCAGAAGAGACGCTGAAAGCATATTCGGCGGATACGAAGATAAACGAATCAACGGCGGCAGATAAAAAAGTAGGTCTGTTGTTCGCAAGAGCATTCGATGTATTAGAAGACGTACGATCGGTCAGAAAAGAAAAGGGAAGCTTTTTTACGCAGAAGGGTGAGAAGGTTAATGGTGAAATCCTGCGTATAGGAGAGATCGCAAGTTACGGCATGTCTGAAACTGCACGAGGCATCCTGGTGCCGGCAGGCGCGGGTGAATTCAAGTTATGGCAGAAGCCTGCAGTGTCCGTGACCGATGATCTGTTCACCGGCAGGCATCCGGAACAGTTAGATATTTTCCTGTATGAAAACAGGTTGAACGCAGTGAATGCCAGTGCGGAGAAAAATGTTACCGAATATATAAGCAGCGGCGGTATGGTCGGCTGGATCATCGTCATGCTGGGTGTGCTGGCCCTGGTGCTGGTCGCTTTCCGAGCTGCGTTCCTGCGCTCAGCCAGTTCTGCATCGGAGAAGATCCTGACCGGCATCAGATCTTATATTGTCGATCATGACATCGCCGGAGCGATGGATCTGTGTAAAAAGTTCAAGGGCAGTACCTCCCGTGTGGTCAGTGCAACATTACGTAATCTGGATCGTGACCGTGATCATCTGGAAGATATCGTGGCTGAAAGTATCCTGCATGAAAGTCCTGTATTAAACCGTTTTGGTGCGCTGATAATCGTGATTGCAGCTGTTACCCCTCTGCTGGGGCTGCTCGGAACGGTAACCGGCATGATCTCGACCTTCGACATCATTACCGAATTTGGTACTGGCGATCCCAAGTTGTTATCAGGCGGTATATCGGTTGCCCTGGTCACCACCCAGTTAGGCCTGATCGTCGCGATACCGGCTTTGATACTGGGCAATCTGTTATCCGGCTGGAGTAACCGTATAAAGGATGACATGGAAAAAGCAGCGTTAAACGTCATCAATATCTATGACGCGCCACAGCTCGCGAAATAGCCCTGTCGAGTATATGACGTGGAATTGATAATTGAATTGATCGAGTACTTCGGCTCAGGCGGATTCGTCATGCCGCCGCTGATACTGGCGACATTACTGTTGTGGTATGCGTTGGGGTACCGGTATGCGGTCATGTTAAAAGCCGGGCATGTCAAAAGCGTGAGGACGATTATCGAGTCCTATGAAAAAGGCAAATGGAAAGAAGCCGGCAATATCATCGAGAAAGCGGTAGTCGAAGCTTTTCGTTTAAAAGACATGAATATCACACCGATACGGAAGTATCTGGACAGCGCCTTCTGGGGGCTGGAAAAAGAACTGAGCCGCTACCAGGTACTGGTAAAAACCATCGTATCTATTACGCCTCTGCTGGGTTTGCTGGGAACGGTTGGTGGCATGATTGAAACCTTTGATTCATTGCGTGACATGGAGCTGTTCAGTCAGACCGGCGGTATCGCCGGTGGCATATCGCAGGCCCTGGTCACCACCCAGTTCGGTCTTGCAGTGGCTATCCCCGGCCTGCTAGTGAACGGTTACCTGAACAGGAAAAAGATGAAGATAGAGATGGATCTTGCACAGATAAAAGATCTTATGTCAGTTCGCCGGTAATACGCCGGTGAGTACGACAGGTTAACGACAAAAAAATCAGAGAAGACCGATGAGATATAAAGAGAGAGACAATACCGAGCAGGAGATAAATATATCACCGTTGATTGATATCGTATTTATTCTTCTGATCTTCTTTATGGTCAGTGCGACCTTCGTCAAGGACTATGACCTTGATATCAACCGTCCGAAAGCATCGAGCAGTACAGCTTCGTCCTCGAAAGCGATAAGAGTGCATATCGATGCTTCCGGTGATGTGTATATCGATGGTCAGCCTGTGCGTACCTGGGTCATACAGAACTATGTGAGAGAAAAACTGGGTAACAGTGGTGAGACAACAGTGTTAGTAGTAGCAGATGAAGGTGTTGCTGCCGGTAAGTTGATCGAAGTGGTTGACCAGTGCCGTATGGCGGGTGCTGGAAGCGTAGGCGTCGTTACCGAACAGGAAAGCGGCTAATATCATGAGTATCGTCAATCATAAACAGGTTCGTGCGATCGCCATCTCCTGGATGTTGCTTGGTTCTGCCATCATCTTTCTGATGCTTGTGTTGATGAATCATTTTAGTGAGCGTCCGGAAAAAGACAAAACTGAATATAGTGCCGAGTTTGAGGTGAAGAAACCAAAGAGAACCATGCCTGAGAAAGAAAAGATAAAAAAGAAAATAAAACGTCAGGCAAAGATTGTTCCACCGCTGATGCTTGATATGAATTCGGATATTGCCGGGCTTGACCTGGGGCTGCCGGCCTTCGCTTTAGGCGATATGGGTGATGATGATCTGCTGGGTAATACCAGTGATGTGGTAATGACCAGCGATATGGTTGATACCACGGCAAGGGCGCTGTCTCGAAGCGCTGCGGAATATCCGCGCCGGGCAAAAGCAAAAGATATAGAAGGTTATGTGGTTATCAGTTTGCTGATCGATAAATCAGGCAAGGTTTCGACCGCAAGGGTTATCGAGTCTGATCCCGTGGGCGTGTTCGAAGAAAAAGCATTGCAGACTATAAAAACCTGGCTGTTTGAACCGGCGAAATATAAGGGTAAGGCGGTGGATTCATGGGCTAACCAGACCATCCGCTTTGAGCTGAGCTGATATGTCTTATCGAACTGTACGCAAGACGATACTTGTGCTCGTGATTCTATTAAGTTCCCTGATGAATGCGGTGTTGCTTCACGCTGAACAGGTGGAAAAAGTTGATTACCTGTCATTGACAGCGCTGATGATCAAAGAGGGTGATTACCTCAGAGCCGCTGAAGCGATAAAAAGTGTAGACCTGAAAAATGACAAGCTGGATAAGAAGCGTTTTTACACATTGAGCGGCATCATCAGTCTTAATAGAGAAGCGTATGAAGAAAGCCGTATTGCCTTCGATGCAGCATTGAAAAACGGGCAGGAAAATAAAATTATATTCGTTTACCTGGCGCAGGCAAATATGGGCCTGAAGAAATATGATGAGGTATTGAGGCAGCTGGATAAAGCCAGTGATCTGCAGGCGACGATGCCGGGAATATGGTTGTTACGTTCACAGGCGTACTGGATGAATCAGGAAAAACATAAAGCCTGGCAGGTTCTGGGTAAGGCCGAACAATTGTTCCCGCAGGAAAAAACATTCATCCGTAACAAAATATATTATGCCATCGAACTGGGGCTGTATCAGGAAGCGGTTCAACTAGGGCAGGAATTTATAAAGGATCATGAGCCGAGCGTAAATGACTATGTTTCTCTCGGCGATGCGCTCAGGCGTAGCGGTAAGCCTGAAAGTGCTCTCAAGTTTCTCGAGCTGGCACGCCTTGTTCATCCGCAGGAGAAAAATGTCTACCTGGCGATGGCGCACGCTTACCTCGATATGGATGATACTTATGCGGCCGCAATGATGCTGGAAGAAGGCGGGCGGTTTGAAAATGCTCTGTTGAAAGATGCTGCAGAATTATACAAGAATGAAAATGATTTTCAGCGCGCCCTGTTCAATAACGCCAGGCTATTAAAACAGAAAGAGAAATTGCGTCAGCGAATGGCGATACAGCTGGAGAGTGGAAACTACGATCAGGTGCTGGCGATGGAAGATGAGTTATTGCGAGTCAGGCTGCTGGATGAAGATGCATTGCAGTATGCCATCGCCTACGCACACTTTCAGGTCGGTGACTATGATGAAGCAGAAAACACCCTGGAAAAGATAACGGATGCAAGTGTCTTCAGAAAGGCGGCAGCGTTGCGCAAGATAATGGTCAGTTGTGCAGATGAAAAATGGTTGTGTTAACTGAGTAATTATCCGTATGACTATCTATCGCACTATAATGTGCATATCGATGTACATGTTAATTTGTGTACTGACAAGCAGTGCTGCCACAGCAGCCTCATCATCAGGATCGGCAGGTGATGCAGTCGTTTCTATCTATGTCTTCAAGCAGGGCGTGCCGGTCGGTGGTGCTGATGTTGTGGCCGATGGCAGAACGATCGGCCTGACCAATAATCATGGTTCATTGCATGTGCTGTTAAGAGAAGGCTGGCATGACATCGTCGTGAGCCACCAGGGTGCGGTAGTAAAACAACTGAATCTGAAGCTGAAGTCAGATGAACGTATAAGAATCATCCTGGCTCAGCCATCACCTGACTATCCGGCATCTACCGATATAGAAAGTTCTGAAGGAACGAAGATAATCGGCGGGGCTAACAGTGCGAGTAAATTGGCTACGACTGACAAGGGCATGATCAGCGGGATGGTGACGTCACTAGAGAGTAAAGCGCCTCTGCCAGGTGTCCGGGTCTTTATCAGCGGTGTCTCTGGCGCGGTGAAAACAGACACAGAGGGGAAATACGAGACAGCGGTGCCGGTCGGAAAATATTCGGTTTCATTCGTGCACCCGGAGTTCAGTACGCAGATCTATAAGGACATCGTCGTCACAAAAGATCAGGCGACGACAAAATCGACAGAACTGACACCGGCTGGAGAAGACCTTGGTGAGTTCGTGGTCAACGCACCCACGGTCGAAGGCGGATATAAAGCGCTGGCGGATGAGCGGCGGCAGAGCTCATCGGTTAAAGATGTTATCGGTGCTAAACAGATGTCCAATGCCGGTGCCAGTGATGCGGCCGGGGCACTGAAACGGGTAACCGGCTTAACCCTGGTCGATGGCAAGTATATTTTTATCCGTGGCCTGGGCGAGCGATATTCAAGTGTTCTATTAAATAATGCCAGTCTGCCCAGTCCTGACCCGACGCGTCGTGTTGTGCCACTGGACCTGTTTCCCACCGGTGTGCTCAGCGGTGTGGTTATCCAGAAAACCTACAGCCCGGATATGCCGGGAGATTTCTCCGGCGGTGTGGTGCAGCTGAGAACACTGGGCGAGCTGGCAGAAGAGCCAGAATCAAATATTTCTGTACAGCTTAAATATAATTCGAACACAACCTTTAAAGAGGGGCTTGTTTATGAAGGCGGTAGCACTGATTATCTGGGCATTGACGATGGCGGTAGACAGCTGCCTGGTCTGGTTGATGCAGAAACTGATGGTGGCGTAAAACCCGGAGAGTTATCTGAGCAGGCAGCTGAGTCTTTTCCGCAGATATATAACACGACACCTTCGACGTTGCCACCGGGTATAAAATTGAAGATGCTGTTCTCCGATATCTTTGAACCGCTGGATTCGGATTATGGCTGGGGTTATAACCTGGCACTCAATTATGAAAATGACTGGAAGCTGAAGGACGAGATAAGAAACACCTATTCAGGTGATGGTGCAGGCGGTGTGGTGCTGGAGAACGAGGTTGATCGCGAGCAGACAGAAAATGAGATAAATCTCGGCGGATTGCTGAACTTTATTTTCGAGGCAGGTGAATCACATCGTTTTGAGAGTAATACCATCCTGACAAGACAAAGTACCAAGAGTGTTATCGTCGATAATGGTTATCTGTCAGAAAATGACATCAACGTGCGTGATACGACGCTGGAGTGGCGTGAGACGCAGTTGTTCAGTCAGCAGTTTCGGGGAGAGCATAGTTTCTCCGCGCTGAACGATCTTGAGCTGGACTGGCATGCTACATTATCTCAGGCATTACGCGATGTCCCCTTTACACGATTCTATCGCTATGTCGAAAATAGTGGTGTGTACTCACTGACCACGGACAACGTACACCAGATACGATATGAATCACTGGAAGACAATACTGCCGATTTTGCCCTGAATCTGACCTATCCGATATATGATCTATTCGGTTCGTTCACAAAGATAAAAATGGGCGTATCAAGTATAAGCAAAGACCGCGAGAGTCAGACCCTGCGCTTTAACTGGATCTCACCGATAACCATCGATCCGGATATCCTGAAGGATCCGAACCCGGAGAACATCTTTACCGATGCGAACATAGGTGCTGACGGGTTCAGTATCTTCAACGGCACGCAGCCGACCGATAACTATGTAGCAAAACAAACCCTGAGCGCTGCTTACCTGATGACAGAAGTAGAGGCGAATGATAAGTGGTCCTTCATGGCCGGGGCACGTATCGAAGATAATAACCAGAATGTGACGACGTTCGAGCTGTCGAATCCTGACGAGAGCGTCGTCGGTGAGATCATCAGCCGCGATGTACTGCCCGCCGCTTCAGTGACCTGGGCTTTTAACAAAAAGATGCAGTTGCGTGCGGCCGCCAGTGCGACGGTAAATCGTCCGGATTTTAAAGAACTGTCAAAGGCGCCTTATATCGATCCGGTGACGCGTGACATCATTATCGGTAACCCGGAACTTGAACAGGCAAACATCACTAA
>JADFWE010000330.1 GCA_015222915.1 Pseudomonadota bacterium
AAGATCGCCATCATCCTCGCTGAGGATGAACTGCAGCAGTCGCAGGTAACGATAAAATATCTGCGCGAGAAAAGAGAGCAGCAATCGGTCGCATTCGATCAGCTTGCCGCCTTTATCTCAGCGCTATAACTACGCATATAAATCAGGTTGAAAGAGATTCATGAACGAATACGAAACAGAAGAACAACAGGTCGAAGCACTGAAAAAATGGTGGAAGGAAAACGGTTCGTCCATCGTCATCGGCGTACTGATGGGCGTAAGCGCTTTATTCGGCTGGCGTTATTATGATAATCAGCAGGATGTTCATGCTGTGCAGGCCAGTGATATGTATATGCATGTCATGCGCAGCGCGGCTTTAAAGTCGATCGATGATCAGACCATCGACATCAGTAATGCGCTGATCAATGACTATTCTGATACGCCATATGCAGCGCTGTCATTACTGGCGCTGGCAAAAGTCGAATATGAAAAAGGCAATGTCGATGGCGCCGCTGCACAGCTCGAACTGGCGGTAAAACATGCCAGCGATGAGATCACCAGGCAGCTGGCTAACCTGCGGCTGGCAAAGATTTATATCGAACAGGAAAAATACGCACTGGCAGATACCCTGTTAAACCTGAAGCATGAAGCGGCTTATGATGCCCAGTACGAAGAGCTGAACGGCGATCTGTATATGGCAAAGGGTGACGTGACACAGGCGCGCACAGCTTATGATAAAGCGATCAGCTTGCAGGGTTTATCTGCCAGCAAGTGGCTGAAGCTGAAACGCCAGAACCTCGGTGCCAGTTTGAACGGTACCCGTTTGCCCGGTACCAGACTACCCGGTACCAGGCTGGATGTCTCAGTGAATAACATCTACCCGGTGGCCTGACCCTGAGATATAAAGACCAGTCAGCATCCCGGCTCTAATATTCAGAACCATCGATTGAATACCGTAGACTGAGGCAGAGATTACGGCCTGATGTTACAACTAATAATATACCTGAAATCCCTCAGCAAAAAATTCTGTGAAACTAAACTGCACTACACAACTGAATCGTTACCTGATCCTGTTTATCCTGTCCCTGTTCATCAGCGCCTGCGCTGATGACGATAACCTCGATCAGCCCGCAGAGATTGTCCCGTTCTACAGTGATTATTTTCTCGACATCACCTGGCTGGCATCATCGGGCAAAGGTGTCGAAGAGCAGTATGTTTTTCTGCAGCCGCTGATCCTGCAAAAGATCGCGGTCGCGGTAAGCCGTGACGGCATCATGCAGATCATCAATCTTGGCACCGGCGATTATGATCATGAGATCGAACTTAATGCCACCATCAGTGCAGGCATCGGTGGCAACGAAGATATCTGGCTGGTCGCCACGCGTGATGCCTATGTCATCGCGATCGATGCGCGCAAGCGCAGACAGCTGTGGAAAACACGTGTTTCCAGTGAAGTACTGGCACGCCCCGTCATCTATCAGGGTGCAGTTATCATCCGTTCTATCGACGGCAAGATAGCCAGTCTGGATATCAAAAGCGGAAAGATTCGCTGGCAGTATCAGCGCGCGATCCCTGACCTGACCCTGCGTGGTACCAGTGAGCCGGTCATCGCGCGTGACCGTATCTTTGCCGGTCTGGCCGACGGTCGTCTCATCGCATTGTCACCGGAGAATGGCGACGTCGTCTGGGATGTTGCCCTGACCGTACCCAGCGGGCGATCCGAGATACAGCGTCTGGTGGATATCGACGGCGATGCCGAGCTCTATGGTCGTGTACTGTACGCCGCAAGTTTTCAGGGCCGTGTGGCAGCTATCGATGTCGATCGCGGGCAGTTCCTGTGGGCGCGTGATTTCTCCACCCACACCGGTATCATAGTCGATGACAAGGTGCTGTACAGCAGTGATGAGAACGGTCATATCTGGGCGCTGGACAGGATGAACGGTGCCACTATCTGGAAACAGGAAAAACTGGCGCATCGCAGCCTGACCAGGCCGACGATCATCGGTGATTACCTCGCTGTCGGTGACTTCGAAGGTTATGTTCATCTGTTGTCACGGTATGACGGTCACTTTATCGCACGTTATCAACTCGGTCAGTATGACAAGCTGGGCTGGGAACTGGGCACCGGCATCATCGTACCGCCGATCGTCAAAGGTAAAGATCGTCTCGTCGTGGTAACGCGTGGCGGCATCCTGTACTCACTGGCGTTACGTAAACGCGATGATGATTTCTAGATCATTGATCCAGGCATAGCCATGACCGATACCATCGATGAAATGATCGACGACACGATCGTCGACACATTAGATCCTGAAGACTATATCCCGGAACCGGTGGTCGCACTGGTCGGTCGTCCGAACGTCGGCAAGTCTACATTGTTTAATGTACTGACCCGGTCACGTGATGCGCTGGTCGCCGATTATCCCGGCCTGACCCGTGACAGAAAATACGGCCGCTTTCAGTTTAAAGCTACCGATTTTATCGTCATCGACACCGGTGGCTTAAGTGGCGAAAGTGAAGAACTGGACAGCCACATGGAACGGCAGACACTGCTGGCAGTGGCAGAAAGCGACATCATCCTTTTCATGGTCGACGGTCGTGACGGGCTGACGCCTGCAGATGAGGGTATCGCCGAGTCACTGCGCCGCACCGGCAAAAACGTCAGCCTGGTAGTCAATAAGACCGATGGTCTGGATAGCCGTACCGTGGCCAGCGAATTTTATTCACTGGGCCTCGGCGAGCCGCTGGCCATCGCCGCATCGCAGAACCGTGGTATACAGCAGATGCTGGCCGGTGCCGTCAAAGACTTCGTTGTCGAACAGGTTGTGCACTCTGGTGAAGACACGGACGGCGATGAGCAAGGTGATGATACTGGTAATCATACTGGCGGCCCGGCACGTGATGATGAATTTAGCGGTAAGAATAAAGACGGCAGGATCAAGGTCGCCATCGTAGGTCGGCCAAATGTAGGCAAGTCCACGCTGGTCAACCGTTTCCTCGGTGAAGAGCGTGTCGTGGTATTTGATATGCCCGGTACGACGCGTGACAGCGTCTTCATCCCGTTCGACCGTGATGGTAAAAAATATACCTTTATCGATACCGCCGGTGTTCGCCGTAAACGAGCGGTGCACGAAGCTATCGAAAAATTCAGTGTCATCAAATCCATGCAGGCCATCGAACGTGCCAATGTCGTCATCATGATGATCGATGCCAGGACCGAGATCGCCGATCAGGATCTGCATCTCATCGGCTATGTACTGGAAGCAGGGCGTGCCCTGGTGCTGGCGATCAATAAATGGGATGGCATGGATGATTACCAGAAAGAACTGATCCATAAAGGGCTGGATAAACAGCTGCCCTTCGTGCGTTTTGCAGAAACCTTTTTTATCTCAGCATTGCATGGCTCGAGTGTCGGCAAACTCTATGACGCCATCAACCGTGCTTACGATTCAGCGACCAAAAAATACTCTACCTCTGACCTGACACGTCTGCTCGAGAAAGCCGTGCAGTCGCACCAGCCGCCGCTGGTGAATGGCCACAGGATCAAACTGCGTTACGCCCACCAGGGCGGAATGAACCCGCCACGGATCATCGTCCATGGCAACCAGATCAACAAGGTACCCGCTGTCTATAAACGTTACCTGACTAACTTCTTCAGAAAAGAACTCAAATCGGTGGGTACACCGATAAAGATCGAGTTCAAGGGCGGTGACAGTAATCCTTTCCTTAGCAGCAAAAAGAAAAAATCACGTCGTTGATGATATAGACGTTATAAGTTTTAA
>JADFWE010000331.1 GCA_015222915.1 Pseudomonadota bacterium
CAGAGAGCGCAGAGGTCCACAGAGGAAAGCCTTAATTATTGTTAACGGCGCCGCAGGCGCCGTTAACAAAGAAAACTCTGCGTCTCCGCGCCTCTGCGGTGAAAATCTTTTGACTTTGTTTTTTATGTCCGTTGCTGGCCGAAAACGGACTACGAAGCGCCAATCTACTGGTTTAAAAAACCAGATTCATCACCGTCATAGAAACCACCAGGAATAAAATGGTCATGATACTGCCGGCCTTCATGAAGTCAGGTACACGGTAACCTCCTGGTCCCATGATCAGGGCATTAACCTGATGGGTCGGTATCAAAAATGAATTCGATGTGGCGATAGCGACGGTCAGAGCAAAGATGGCTGGATCCGCGCCTTCAACACCGAGCGCAATGTTTACTGCCAGTGGTACCAGTAACACCGTGGCACCGACGTTAGACATGACAAGGGTAAAGAATGTTGCTAACGCAGCGACGGCAAGCTGTATCACCCAGACCGGCATATTACCGACCACTAGTAGGGTCTGCTCTGCAATCCAGGCTGCTGTACCAGAGGTTTCTACAGCCAGACCTAATGGAATCAGGCTGGCTAGCAGGAATACGGTCTTCCAAGATACGGCTTCATAGGCCTCATCGATGTTGAGTACACCAGAAATCACCATGCCGATAGCACCGGTAAGCAATGCAACAGACAGACGCAGATCGGTAAATAACACCATGCCCAGTGCTATAGCAAAGAACAGGCCGGCCCAGCCAACTTTGTTCGGCCGTGTTTCTTCGTGCGGGAATTCGGTGGTGACTACGACAAAATTTTTGTCTTTCTGTAATCTTACCAATGCGTCCCAACTGGTATGGACCACCAGTGTGTCGCCGGCTTCAAATGGCAGGTTTCGGATGTCATCACCTTCGCGCAGTGTTTTGCCATCGCGGTGCAGGGCGACCATGGCGATGCCATAGGTTTTACGCATCCACAGGTCACGAGCAGACTTGCCGATCAATGTTGAACTTGGCGGAATTACGACATCAGCAATACCGGATTTGGCGCTAGACAGTGTTTCTGTAAATGTTTGCAGGTCGCTGCGAAGCTCGAGGCCATGTTTTTCAGTAAAAGCGAGTAAGTTTTTTGGTGCTGCGAGTATGCCTAGAACGGTGTTTTCTTTAATGCCTAGTTCGCGGTCCAGCCCACCGGGACCAACGCGGGTCGCATCACTGTCTGTGTGAGCAGCTATAACGCGGATCCGTGCTGCATGCTCGATAGTATCAATTGATTTTCCGATCAGCGAGCTGCCTGCAGGTACGATCACTTCATACAGTTCGTAATTTAAGCCGTAGATATCTTTGAAATAATCCACGGTGTTACCAGCCGAAGAACCTTCGCCGGATGATTTAGGTAAGACAAACTTGCCCATGATTACAAAATAAAGAACACCGGTAATTACTAGGGAAACACCGATAGGTGTTACTGAGAATAATGACCATTGCGCCATCTGCTGGTCTTCTGCCAGATTTACATTGGAGGTGATGATCAGATCATTAAGCAAGATCAGCGGCGATGAACCGACCATCGTTACCGTACCACCCAGGATCGCACAGAAACCCATGGGCATCAGCAGGCGAGACATCGGCAATCCGGAGCGTGCTGAAATACGGCTGACCACCGGCAGGAACAGCGCGGTTGCACCAACGTTCTGCATGAAAGATGAGATGAAAGCAACGGTACCAGAGAGTATCGGGATGATGCGCGTCTCTGTGGTGCCGCCAATCTTTAATATAAATGCCGCTACCGTAGTCATCAAACCGGTTTTATCCAGGCCGGCACCGATGATCATTACCGCGATGATCGACATTACCGCGTTACTGGAGAAACCGTCAAAGATATGTTTTGAATCGACCAGTCCCTGGGATAGCCCCATGAAGGGTGCGAGCAGGGTGGTTAAACCCAGAACAACCATGATACTGATGGCTGCCACGTCGACGTCAACCACTTCAAAAACAAACAGGTAGATGGTTAAAACCAGGATCGCGGTAACCCAGGCAACTTCGATCGACGGGGTAACCGTTGATAAAGCGAAGGCAAGAATGGCGAATATAACAGCTGCAATAATTTTCTTTTTGGGGAGTGATTTTTCAGCAGTAGTCATACCTGGAAGCCTTGCGTGATCGCAGTCAAATTAAAGGGATTTCAATGATATAGGGCAGCTTGAGTGCTGCTCATATCTGATTAGGTATTAGAAAATAATAACTTTCTAATGCTTTGCGGTTAAGGGCGCGAATAATACATTATTCATGGAGTTATGTCGAGATGACCGAGGCTGTGGTGGGCGCTTAGATAGTTAATTGTGGATATTTAAGACATTGATTTTGACTGTTAAAATCTGCGGCTACCTTACTAAGTGTGTGTAAATAACCATAGTTGCTTTTGCGTTCTGTTTTGACTTATTCAGCTTCATTCATTGAAGCGAATAATTTAACTAGATGCTAGTGCATTATTTGCTGTTAACCATTGTTTCACACCTGTTTACTCACGTCATGTGAGTGTTAACCGATGTTAGATATATAGGAATATTATTTTGAATTTGAATAAGATTTTTCCGTTTTTAAACTGGATCCAGGAACTAAAAGACCCCGCTATTCTTCGTGCCGATATGATCGCAGGCCTTACCGTAGCGCTGGTATTGATACCACAGTCGATGGCTTACGCAACACTGGCCGGTCTTCCAGAAGTTTATGGTCTGTATATCGCGTTTGTTCCCGTATTTGTGGCCGCACTCTGGGGTTCTTCCCGTCAACTGGGTACCGGTCCGGTAGCCGTGGTATCGACGATGACAGCGACCATGCTGACGCCAGTCGTAATTCCTATGCTCGGAGAGGGCTACACCCAGGAAGAATACCTGGCGCTCTATATTCCTACTGCCATGTTCCTGACATTGATTGTTGGATTATTTCAGTTTGCACTGGGTCTGTTTCGTCTTGGTGCTATCGTTAACTTTCTGTCGCATCCGGTTATCGTCGGTTTTACCAACGCCGCAGCACTATTTATCGGCCTGACCCAGATCTCAAAAATATTTGGTGTGGAGATGCCCGGTGGTGCCAGCGATCATTTTCTTACGGTTCGAATTCTGGGCGTGATAGAAAACCTCGGTGATACGCACATGGAAACTTTGCTCATGGGTATCACGGCGTTTGCCATCATGATTGGCCTGAAAAAATATGCACCAAAAATACCGGCGGTTTTAGTGGCTGTTGTGGTGACTACCGTGGTCAGTTACTCGATCGGGTTTGAGCAGATGGGCGGTAAGGTTGTGGGCACCATCCCTGAGGGTCTGCCGGGTTTTAAAATGCCTGGCTTTAATCTGGAAGCTTTTTCTCACCTCTTCATCAGTGCCATCATTATCGCCATGGTTGGTTTTATGGAAGCGATTTCGATTGCTAAAGCCATGGCCGCCAAGTCGAAAGATCGTATCGATCCTAACCAGGAGCTCATCGGTCAGGGTCTGGGTAATATCTTTGGTAGTTTCTTCCAGTCCTATCCAGCATCAGGTTCGTTCTCCCGCTCAGCGGTTAATTTTAATGCCGGTGCAAAAACAGGATTCTCATCTGTAGTGACAGCGATTATCGTTGTTATTACATTATTATTCCTGACGCCTCTGTTATATCATCTGCCAAAAGCCACACTTGCTGCTGTAGTAATCATGGCTGTGTTCGGTCTGATTAATTTCAAAGCTGTAAAACATATCTGGAACATAAACAAACATGATGGCATCGCTGCCATGGTTACATTTATAGCGACTATCGCATCCGCACCAAAACTTGATCACGGCATTATTATCGGCGCAGTACTGGCAATTGTTCTGTACCTGTACCGCACCATGCAGCCTCGTGTTGCTGTGCTGGGCAGGTTTAAAGACGGCACTCTGCGTGATATAGAAATCAATAAAGATCTGCCTACGGATAAAAATATTATTGCGGTACGTTTTGATGGCTCGTTGTATTTTGCCAACGTCTCTTATTTCGAAGACGCGATGCTAAAAGCGGTATCACAATATCCTGATGCAAAATTTCTGCTGGTGGTTGGTGATGCGATTAACCAGATCGATGCCTCCGGTGAAGAAGTGCTGCACCATCTGGTCGAACGTCTGCAGGGCAATGATATGACGGTCGTGTTCAGTGGCCTGAAACGTCAGATCCTGCAGGTGATGAAAGCCAGTGGTCTGCATGATGTTATCGGCGAACATAATATTTTTTCAAACGAAGATTTCGCCTTAGAAGAAATATATAAACGCCTCGAGCTGGATGCATCGGGAGATGCGTGTCCGCTGTTAAGACAACCTATACCTGTATAACGGCGCAGTTATAAGTTATAAAAAGGGGCGGAGAAATTATATTTCTTCCGCCCCTTTCTTTTGTAGTTAAGTTTAGTTAGTACTCAAAAGCTATAAACTTATTTTACCTGTAAAATTCATTATTCATTGCCTTCCCGTAGCCAGTTCAACGCTTCGTCTTCGTTCTCAAAATATTTAACTTCGCCCGAAATAAACCATGAACCAACTTTCGCAGAGTATTCCTGCCATTTCTTATTGCCAAATATAGCGATTTTTTCGAACTCACCGCCACGTTTTAAACCGAGCTTGAGATCGTCCCACGCGGCTCTCAATTCCCAGCCTTCAAATTCTGAGCCGTCTATATAGGCTTTGATCTTAGGGTCATCGATGCCATCGAGTGCAGCATCAATCATCGGGGTTATTTTCTCATAGTCCTCATGCGTGAGTTTACCGGTCACTTTTAAAGACAGGAAAAAATCGTTATCAACCCTTTCGATGCCAATCGAAAGGCCGTGCCTGATAATTGTCACGTCGGCCTCCTAACACGTTAACTTCCACTTACCAGTTTACTGAGTTGTTATTCAAAAGACTTGATGGAAAGCAAGTAACGTCAGTTGTCGCCACATAGCTGGCCTCTGGAAAAATCGTCGGTGATAATGGATGAGTTGCCTCAGGATTGAGACTGGTACACACTGAGTGCTTCGGCGACTTTCTGGCGAATACGCTTCGATGGCTCGTTGCGCATGATTTCCCTGAGCACGGGCTCATTCTCCGGGAATTTGTCGAGGTTATCGCTGAGCAATACGGCGATGTTGTATCGCGTGCTTTCGTCAGTCTCGGTTCGCACTGTCTGCCTGAACATTGCCATCGCAGAATCGGAGGGCTCAGTCCATGACTGCAGTGACTCGGCAATCGCACCGCGCACATAGCCGTTGTCTTCTGCGCTATAGTGAGAAACCAGCCTGTCAGCGACCTGATCGGTGCCTAGCGAACCCAGTGACAGGGCTGCTGCGCGACGTATTGCCGGTTCAGCATCATCGAGTAATATTGCCACCTCGTTCGCCAGTGTAGTGTCATGCGTATTACCCAGTGCAGTAATATAATTGCTGCGCTGGGTAACATCACCACTGCCCAGAGCATTACTTAGCAAGTCAGAACGCAAGGCCGCATACTCAGGGTTATCGGTCTTGTTCATGGTATTGCCGATACTGCCCAGTGCAAAGGTCGCCGTATTTGCCATACGTTGATGTTCACCGCCGGAACTGTACTGCGCCATGTCCCACAGTGCCGTGATACTTTCTGTGGTTGGCTGCTTGACCCCGCCCATCGCAACAATGGCGCGCATGCCATCTTTCAGTGACCAGCTGTCGTCGGTAATCACCTCGACCAGCGCGGCCTGTGCGCTTTTGGTGCCGGCCTGCTCCAGCACCAGGTACAGGTCGGCGCGGGTGCGGTCGCTGAGTTCCTGTGTTTTCAGCAGGTCTAGTATTATTGCGGGCAAAGAAGCATCGACACGCAACAGATCACGCAGCCTGTGTATCAGTCCCAGCCGTCCCTGTGTGGCCGCATCCAGTTCGGGAACAGTTGCCAGGATCTGCTTGCGCGCTTTCTCTGGCGTGATGTTTGGCACCGGCCGCTTGAGTGCCGAAGTTGCATCTACAGCGGCGGCTGCATCAAAGCGCCACAGGTCTGGCGAGAGTGCAAGCTGCGTTTCCGGCCGCAGTTTCAGCGTCGCATGATTGCTGACCGTCATCGCCGGGCCGCCCTGATCATCGGCAGACATTGTTTCTTGCACGTTCATTTCTGTGATCCAGTTGCGGCCGGCTTCAATACTAAAGCTTTCGGTGGAACTGATTTCTGACCAGCTGACTATACCTGTTACTGTGGAAGTGAATTTACGTTTGGATTTTTTGAATTGTGCCGGGCCGGTACGTTTATAGGCTGCCTGGTATGTTCCTGAGCCGTTGCTTTCATTCACCACCCAGTTATCGACGCTGTCCATGCTGATCTGAAACGTGCGCACCAGGTTTTCCAGGATGCTGCGGTTCTGTTGATTCACTTCGGCAGGAAATGCAAACGCCAGCGGCATACCGCTGGCAGCGAAACGCACCCTGAACGGCACGCCGAGGGCAAGGTTGGTACCGGCATCCATCGAGTCGTTGATTTTCAGCTCGATAGAAGAAAACCGCATGCCGACCACCGCTTCGTCGCCACCTGTTTCCAGCGTCAGGGTATCGAGCTGGCCCAGCATATGCACATGAATGGTTGACGCGCCGCGCACTGTTGCCTGCATTTGCATGGAAGACTCGGACAGTACATGGTATCGCTGTGTAACACCGTAACGCCATTGCATGGTAACTGGTGTACTGTCTGCCGGGGCGGCAGGTTGTGTTGTAACAAGTGGACCGTTATCTGTGGAATCTGAATTCCATTCTGTCACCAGTATGACTGTACCCAGCACCAGCACCGCTGGCAATAACCACTGCTTGTTCATTCAGTTTATGGAATGAAGTAAGCCGGCGACTGACCGCTTACGATGACCACGTCAAGCTCGGCAAACGGGTCTTCGAACAAGATATCTTCGCGGCGGAATAATGCCGGGGTGGTATAGATATTCTTAGTTGCCTTGATCGTTCCCAGCTTGATGCATTTGACCTTGATGAACTTCCATTTACAGGTCGCGACTTTGGGCACAGTGTACTTGGCAAACAGGTTCAGCTTGCCTATCGGTCCGGTAAAGATATTGCTTAGTTTCTGCAACTGGGTAATCATGAATTCCACGTCATTGCTGGAGAAACCGTCATCGATTACTTCGATCTCGGTGCCGATGAAATACACTATCTTTTCTTCGAGCAGCGTCACCACACCTTCCACGCCGACAGCAAACACTTTGGTGCCGACACCGGCAAACATGGCGGCTTCGAGATTGGCGAACGGGCCGATAGAAGTGCCTACTGAGATAACGGGGTTAGCCGAAGCGCCGCTGCCAAACAGCGCCGGGTCATCACCACCATAGCCGAAAGTATAATCAATGCCAAAACTGCCACCGATGGACCCGCCGGCGATCATTGGTACCGGGCCAACGAAGAACTGCTGCTCTTTACCCACTTCTTTTGAATACTGTACCAGGGGTATCGATACAGAAAGCGTGGTAGGCGGTAAGGAATCGATTACCTGATTCAGAAAGCGAATTTCATAGGAGAAACCCGACTGTTCGGAAGCTGGCTTGCCGAAGTAATCAGGCACCAGTTGCGCACGCCCCGTGATGCGCAGGAAGTCAAATCCAAAACCGAACAGCGTGACGGGTAAACCGGCAGTGACTTCTTCGATATAGCCCCTGTTATCGGCGGAGGCGCCGGCACCGAAGTCGATATTGAATGCAAAGTGTCGGTTGCGATTTTTGGTGGCAAAGCCGTCACCTGAAGTCAGTGGTTCAGATGGCGTATTGTACTGTGGTACATAGCTGCCGACATTGTATAAAGGGGTACCGGGAGGCAGCGGCGGCAGGAAGATATCAATCGCTGGGCAGACTTCGTTATCTGCTGCAATACTGTCGCTGACCATTGGATCTGTCGGACGAATCTTTACGCATACCGTAAAATCCAGTGCTGCCAGGCTGACGCTTTCATCACCACGCACTCCGCTGAACGGCAAGCCGGAAAGGAAGGCTTTCAGCTCGTCAATCGCTGCTGCGGTCAGATCTGGTGGCGGCACAGTGGGCAAAGGATCGCTGTTAGTACACGTGCCGGTGCACGGCTGCGGAGGATATCTCAAGGCCTGTTCCAGCTCAAAGCCCAGTTTGCCGGGGAAATAGAAATCCATATGCTCGGCATTACGAGTAACGTCATCCAGCTCTGCTTCATCACCAATAATCTCGGCCAGTTGCGGCGTGAATGTACCCATCGGCAACCACTCGATTTGACCCTGTACGCCAGTATCGGGATCGATACCATAGGCATTTATGTAACGCTGTTTTGCCGAGTCCCACAGATACAGCGGTACATCGTGTGATGTGCCGTTATCAGTACGCATGATACGCAGGCTGGCAAAGGCTTCGATATCTACCGTCTCACCCACTTCCAGGCCGTCAGCGCCGATAGTGATGGTGCCACCGGCGTCGGCGTTGTACACATTATCAACGCCGACCTGGTCGAGATATTCAGCGGTATTGATAATCAGCGCAGCACGGTCTAGCGCCGCATCGGCCAACAAGATGTTCGGCGCATTGGTTGCGCCCAGATTAACTTCGGTCGTGCTGGTGTTGTCTTCTTCATCGAGCTCGATAACCTGGTCTACCGGATCGATCACAGCAGCAATCTGATAAGGCCCGGCGAATTCGACGCTGGAAGGAATAGTCAAATTTAGTTCGTGGTTACTGCTACCGGCCGGCAGATCTTCGATGAATTCAGTTCCCAGCGGGATCTGCCTGACATCGACATCGGGATTGCTGGTGCTGTCAATCGCGAACAGCGATACGCCGACGTTATTAGCCGGCTGATCGGCCTTAACCTGTACTGAGACCGTCAATGGGTGCCCAATGCGAGGCTCGGATGTGACCACCGTGACGGCTTCGGCCGCAAAGTTGTTTGGCGGGGCGGAACTGCCGCCACCGCTGCATGAAGACAGCAATAAAGTTGTTGAAACGAGTATCCACAAACGTGCTCTGGTAACCACCATAACTTCGCACCTCCATTTTTGTGCCATTTGAGAACCGCAATCATTACTATTCTCATTAAGTGCGCGGAAAAGTCAACTAATATTATTGAAATATATGATTAAGCGGGCTCAGCCTGTTTTAGTGGTCATTTCTAGTAAACCGGTTGCCAGCTTCTGCTTTAACTCTATGCGGTAATAGTTGTTAGATGCGGAGTTCACTACTGCTTCTGAAAACTATGGTAAATGTCCGTTTATGGCTGGCTCAAGATTGAAAACTGCTGTCTAGAATTATGAACGAAACATATTCTGGCTAAACTATGGAATGTTGCTTTCCCGCTTACTTCAAATGGTTTATCCAGTCTTGTGATGATACTTCGATCAGATCCAGCACACTGCTGGGGTAGAAGCCAGCAATAAGAATCAATATTGCAGACAGCCCTATGATGAAGAGCTCTCGAGTTTGGAGGTCGACTGATTGCTGTACAGCTGAATTTGTTATCGGACCAAGAAATGCTTTGCGGTAGAGTGAAATAAAGTAGCTGGTGCCGAGTATCACCGCTAAGAGGGCTGCAATACCAGCACCGGTGTGCGTGGTGATGGCTGAATACAGGATTAAAAACTCAGCCGGAAAACCGCTGGTGCCTGGTATGCCCATGGAGGCAAGACCAAACAGTAAAAAGAAGCTTGCCAGTTTGGGCATGGACTTCGCTACGCCACCGAGACTGACGATATCAGTGGAACCGATGCGGTGATGGATTAAACCTGTGATCAGGAACAGGCCGCTGGAGATAACTACAAAGTTAAGCAACTGGAATATAGCACCTTGTATACCTTGTTGTGTGAACGTTGAGATACCTAGTATAACCAGGCCGACGTGGCTGATACTGGAGAATGCCAGCATGCGTCTGAGATTGGTCTGTGCCATGGCCGCGACTGCGCCGTACAGTATGCCGATGGCACCTATCGTGGCCAGCAGCCAGGCAAATTCCTGTGCGGCCTGCGGTGCTAGCGGTATCACGTAACGTATCACACCATAAGCGCCGAGCTTCAGGCCAACGATGGTAGCTGTTACCGAGACCGGACCCTGCATTGCCATTACCGGTAACCAGGTGTGAAACGGAACGATGGGAATCTTGAAGGCGAAACCCAGCAATAACAGCAGGAATATCTGTTTTTGTGTCTCCAGTGGCAGTGGTGTTTTCAGCCATTCTAAATAATCGAAAGTCAGCCCCGCCGGAACACCGCCAGCTATCTCAGCATGACTGAAGGCAATTATTACAAATCCGAAAAGCAGCGGAATACCGCCAGCGAGCATGAACAACATGTATTTCACTGCGGCAAAACGCCGGTTAGGTCCGATGCCCCAGAAACTGACCAGGAAGTAGATCGGTATCAGCGTCATCTCCCAGAACAGCATAAACAGCACGCCATCCAGTGCACAGAAAATACCCAGTGTGGCACTTTCCAGCAACAATAGCAGCGAGTAGTACAGGCGCTGCATGTGCGCGACAGAATGCCATGAGCTAAGGATGATACCGATAAACAGTATGACGGTTAACGGCAGGAATAGAACCGAAAGGCCATCGACGCCGACCTGGTAATGTGCATTGATAGAAGGTATCCAGGCTGCTTTCTCGACCAGTTGAAAACCGCTTGCAGTTGCATCGAATTTGAATAACACGGTCATCGAAAGCAATAGATCCGCGATCGCTGTCGCCAGTGCAATCCAGCGTGCATGGGCAGCATTTGGCCACAGCCATATCAATGCGCCGCCGACTGGCAGCGTGATAATCAACAGGCTTAATAATGGGAAATTTGCTTCTGTCATGACTGCACTAATGTCCCGCGTCTGTCGAATAAAGGTTGTTAAGCGGTTCGAGTGATTTGTCGATCAGTTCCAGCCATGGTTCACTATAAAAGCCGAGACCCAGCAGTACCACGATGAAGATGCCAGCGATAAATACTTCAGTGCTAAGGGTGGCGGTTGCTTTTACACGCAGGTTGGTATTCTCCGTTTGCGACAGGAAAACACGCTGGAATGCAAAAAGCAGAAAACCGGCTGCCATGACGTTACCCAGTGCTGCGCCGATGGTGACCAGTGTGCCGAAACTTTCTATCGAACCTTCCATCACCAGGTGTGCTGAATCAAATCCAGGGGTCCCCGGCATGCCGACGATAGCAAGGCCAGCGACCAGGAAGGCTAAAGCGACTACGGGCATATGGTCGAAAAGACCACCGAGCTGGGGTAGACGGGTAGTGCCGGTACGGTGGTATATCAGCCCGGTCATAAAGAACAGGCCTGCGATAGCCAACCCGAAGTTAATCGTTAGCAGGATACTGCCCTGAAATGCCATCGGGTTCAGACTCAGCACGCCGATCATGACGATGCCGGTATGGCTGATAACCGCATAGGCCAGAAGCCGCCGCAGGTTATCCTGCATCATTGCCAGCAGTGCTGCGTAGAAAATACCGGTGACGGCCAGTACCAGTAAAAATGTCTGCCACTGCATCACTGCATCGGGCAACAATGGGTAGATGAATCTGATGATGCCGTAGATACCGGTTTTGATACCAAGTAGCAGAATAGGTGCCACCGCGATAGTGCCATGCTCGGCAGCCAGCGGTAACCAGCCATGCATCGGGAACAGGGGAATTCGTACCGCCAGCCCGTAGAATAGCAGGAAGAAGATCCAGCTCTGATAGACCGGCAGGATTGGTACGCTCTGCAGGTCGATCAGGTCAAACGACCAGACACGGTGCAGGTCAGCGTATTGCCAGCCCAGCAGCAAAGTGCCCAATATCATCAGCAGCATGCCGCTACCCATGAACTGCAGGTAACGTGTGAAAGCAGTGTCTTTGTTGGGTGAGGTCGCCCAGCGCCACAACAGGTAACCCAGCAGGATGAACTGTATGAATGAGATGAGCACAAACCACAGCAGATTCATGGTGACAAACATCGCTATCAGGCAGGCCTGGGTACCAAGTACCGTTGCCTGGAACCTGTTCTGTGGGTCCAGTCCGCGAATAGGTCCATAGATCGAAACGATCAGGACCAAAAAATTGGTCAATAACAGGAACAGCACCGAGATGCCGTCTACAGCAGCGTGGTAGTCCAGTGGTCCGTACAGATTCACGGTCTCGCTGAACTGAAAAGCAGTGATATCCTGATTGTAGTGCTGGTACAAAATGATGGTCAGTATCATTTCGATGGTGGTGATGGTGAGTGCAGAAAGTACTGCTGAGCGTTTGCCGGCGAAGCGGGCAATAAACAGGCCGGCAAATGGCAACAACTGCATTATTGCCAGGATGGGGAATGATATCTGTGTGTGCCAGGCGAGTACTTGCATCAGAATACTACCAACAGGGTCAACAGGATGATCAGCCACAGGTAACGCGGCCGGCTGAACAGGTAATCGATACGGATGAGGTAAGCACCGACTTTCTGCAGTACATTGATCAGTCCGTCGCCGCTGCCCTTGAGTACTAACGATTCCTCGAACCAGTACAGACCGTTTGCTATTTTTTCCATGAGTGAACCTAGAAGACCACGCCCGGACAGCAGCGACGTTTCAGGATTGACCAGACCGCGTTTGCGTTCTTCATATTCGGTCAGCGAGGAAACAGAATCTATCTGTCCCGGCAGGCCGACCATGCGGTTTACTACGCGTTCATCGAAATGATTCAGATCCTGAGCAAATAACTCGGCCGGTTTTACCGCCAGCCAGTCGATGATATTGTCGAGCCACATCCTGTGCAGCGCTGCATTGAACAGTGTGGGCCGTTTCTGTAACCATGCTGATACAGGGCGAGCACTACGATTGATAAGGGTCAGGTAGGCGGGCGAACTAAGCATCTGGAAGGCGCGCCAGATCGCATGTGCAGCTAGATGAAAAGCCACCAGTGTATACCAGCCGAGTCCGATGCCGATCAGCATCAGACCTGTCTGTGTCAGTGTGGAGAAGATCAATGCGGTTTTTAGATCGGTCTGTACCAGGCCGCCAAGCCAGCCATAGACAATCGTCAGAATGCCCAGCGCGATCAGGATGATCTGGATGGCAGGGCTGACATCGATCACCGGCGCGATACGAAGCAGCAGGAAGATGCCTGCATGCACCATCAGCGAACCATAGAAGATAGCGCTAGAAGGTGTTGGCCCTTCCAGTGCCCGTGTTATCCATGAACAGAACGGGAACAGGGCAGACTTCACCAGTGCAGCCAGTACGAAACCTGCCAGCACGATAAATCGCAGTGAAGCATCGAGCGTGATCAGTTCGCTGTTCATGCTGTGCCAGTCATTGCCGCTTACCCAGTAGAAGCCGAGCACCAGGGCAAGGATGAAACCTGCATCGCCGAAACGGTTGGTGATGAAAACACGGCTGGCATTTTCTGTCGCAGTCGGGCGGTCGTAGGCATAAGCGATCAACAGGTAAGAGCTCAGACCTGCCAGCTCCCAGCCGAGAAACGCGGTAAATGCATTGCCGGAAAACACGATCAGCATCATGGCTGCGGTGAACATATTTAGCACCATGAAGAAACGCGCGTAGCCTCGCTCACGGTGCAGGTAGTTTATGGAAAAATGTTGCGTGATGTATAACAGCAGGGCAAACAGGCTGCCGATGCTCAGTGCTAGCATATCCAGTGACAGGCCGACAATGATACTTATCTGGGCGCTGCTAAACCACTCGAACAGAGGTAATGAGGCCGGCAGTTGTTCAGGTTTAAGCAGGCTGAAAATAAGCAGGCCAACAGCTGTGAACAGGCTGAGCAATACTGTTGAAGTGGATAGTCTGCCAATAAATCTTTCTGAAGATTCATCCTGAAAATAATTGAACAGGATACCCAGTCCGATAATCATGGCGGTTAGCAGTGGCGCGGCAAATACCAGGGAAGCGATAAAGTTAAGCATCAGTTGCCGCCTCCATCGATTCATTTAATTCGATAAGCGCAGGTGACAGATGATCCCGCTGTCCCTGGTAGTGATCTACAGAATGTTTTACTGTCGGAATTATTTGCTCGGCAGTCTGGCCGGTAGCGTGCCAGGCAACAAATCCTTTACCGGCAACGAAGTAACTGATCTGACCATCATCCGGGTCAATGGCAGCCAGTTGTATCCAGCGTTTTCCTACCAGTTCTTCTATCACCGGCTGGCGCTGATAGATCGCCCCGAGAATTTCTGTTTTTGCTTCGACGATAACCAGCAGGCGCATGGCTTCGTGGATCTCGATCATCTGCACCGGAAGGCCGGTGCGCAGATCGGAGCTGGCACCCTCCATAACGCCGAACAGGCCGGTGAGGTTATGCATGACCTTGGTGCCGCAGCCGTACATCTCGTTGTTTACCGTGGAGAAATAATATTCCAGGTTGATGCCCGCGCCCACAGGACCGGCTGCCAGCAGGATGGCTTCAACAATTTTGCCTTCAGGATCGGTCGACGGGTCGTAGGAGATAAGGAAAGCGCGGCGGTCAAAAAACGCACCCTGAGTCAGCGAACGGCGTCCGATAAAGGCCGTGGCATTGGTGGCGTGACCAAGCTCAGGTCTCGCCTGACTGAAATCATAAGAACGGCCGATGACATGAGCCAATGCGCTACGGTTGCTCATATTGGTCGATGCCGACATGAAGCGGCGGCTGCGTTCGTGCGCAGAGAGCTGGCATGCCTGATCCAGTTTGGCGTTGATCGCCTGCCATGCCTGTGACTGTTCAGTGTCCAGCTTATCCATGTCATACCATTCGATGACTTCATCACAGGTGTTGTGTTCAGCGCCAAGAAAGACCGTGTCCTCTGGAATGTGCAGGCCGCGCTGCTCCAGCAGCTTGCGTATCTCGGGGCGATTGGCCATGGCGGCAAAGACGCGCGCGTTTGGACCGCCGTGACGACCACTGCAGGCACCACAGTCATACGCCGCCATGTGCGGATTATTCTGGCTTGATGAACCGTGGCCCATCATGATAACGAAAGGCGCATAGCCAGAGACAAGGCCGATGACACGCAGGAAATTCTCGACGCGATCAGCCTGCTCCTTGTCGGTGAAACCATGGCGCGGATTTTCGATGGTGGCAGGTTCATCGCTCAGAGCGTTGATCTGCACGTCTGTGCCCACAGACATGTCTATCTGCTGTCGGTTGTTATTAACCCAGCTGCCAAAACGGCCGGGGAACAGGGTTTTGCTGACCAGCGTGAGCAGGGTAAACGGTGCACTCAGTGCGATGATCAAACCCGTGCTCAATACGTTACGGCGTGTCTCGAGGTGCAGCAGGTCTTTGATCCAGAGTCTGGATTGTCGGCGCTGTATATGTTGTTCTTCGATATTCTTCTGTTCAGGTTTAGCGTGTTCATGCACAGCGTGAGCCGGTGTCACCACGATGGGGCAGAGCGGTGATTCACTGGTATCATCGAGGCCAAGCCAGTTGAGGGCGACGCCAAAAAAACCGGCAGCGCCCAGTGTTTCGATACTGGCATCGAGCTCTTCCAGGTGACGGCGGATGCCTTCTTCACGGTCATCCATGCAGAAGGTGATCTGTGCACTGGGTCTTGCCACGCCTTCACCCTGGCGCGTGCGCCATCGACCACGGCCTTTGTTCTGATCTGCCGCATTAAAAATCTTTTCGCGGTAGTTGCGCTCATAAGCCTGCAGCCACAGGAAGCTGCCTCTTTCATCTTGCGCAAGATCCAGGCAGGCGAAAATGGTTTCCAGTTGCGCGCTTTCCAGTTCGCGGATAAAACCGCCGGGCAGAGATAGATGCTGTGACAGGCGGAACAGGCTCCAGGCGCTGCGGTGAACGCTGTAACCGGTCGGCTGGTCGGCCGCAGGGCTGTTCTGCCAGGTCCAGATCATGTCGGCCAGGTCTATCCAGTCATCATAGACATTGGTATTTGAATACTGTCGTGAAACAAGTTTGTGTGCGCGGGTGATCAGGTATTCCGGCAGGTGTGAATTAAACAGCGCGTGGCGTACCAGGTATTCAGAACGGTGTTTGCGGAAGTACCAGCGGAACATATCCTGCGAGGCTTCTAGCTGCCAGACCTTGCCACACAGACGCTGTGCGAACAGCCGCTCCAGCACCAGGCATACCGCCAGGTAATCAACCATGCTGATGTTTGGCTGATCCGAGTTATTGGCATGCCACAAGAACATGCCTGCCCATCCCGGCAGTTCCAGTGCGATACGTTCGATGTACTGTGCCCATTTTTCCTCGGGAACACCGGTGCGGCGCAGTTCGAATATCATCGTCTCCAACGGGTCATCTGACAGGCCGTCGAGTGTATCGTGCCAGTCGCGAAGGTCTTCGAATACCGAGGTCAGATCCTGTTTGGCGATGGCACGCCAGGTATTATAAAAACCTTTGCTGCGGTCGATGTACGGCCATGAAGCCATACCGCCATCAAGGAAAAGACCGACGTGGCGGATGATGACCGGGCGCAGGTCGTTGAGTATATCTTCACCGGTGATGGATTTTAAAAATTCACCCAGCGTATGTTCACTGCCGATGCTGTCAAGCTGCTGCGACAACAGGCGTTCACCTTTTTTGCGCACCAGGTGATGCATCAGTACCTGGTAGCTGTCATCACCTTGCTCAGCACTGGCAAGATCATTGATCATCGCTTCTGCACGGCCCGCAGACAGGTCAGTCATGTCTTCCGGGTGGATGATGAAATGCTCAAGATCCAGTTTCTGCAGACACGAGCTCCACAGATCATCGATAACCTCAGTCTCCGTGGTGAGGCCGTGCCTGGCTGCAACGGTTAATAACTGCTCACGCTGCGGTTTATCAATCTCCTGCTGAAAGCGCGATAACACATGTTGTTCTTCGATAAGCCAGTGCAGCTGGCTGCGGGTTATCGGTTTGAAATCAAACAGCAGGGCAGCGCGGTAAATGTCTTTTTTAGTTAGCACCTGGCCGTCGATGCTGGCGATGACTTCCTGGCTGGACAGACTTTCATCTTCATCAAGAACGCTGCTGATGTCACTTTCATTGATGCGTCC
>JADFWE010000045.1 GCA_015222915.1 Pseudomonadota bacterium
TGTTTTTCTCGGCGTCTCTGCGCCTCGGCGGTGAAAAGTTTTTGACTTTAGTTTTCTCTGGAGGTCCGCTTCTGGCCGTAAGCTGACATCTGCATGAAACTAGTCCTGCAGCTTAAAGCTTTGACTCCGGCATGCCGGAGTCAATCTTAAAAGTAACTCTCGTTAATCCACATATGAACAGCGATACTGGCCGCATAACCTACAGCGATCGCCGGTGCCCATTTCAGATGGCCGAAGAAAGTATATTTACCGCGCGCCTGTCCCATCAGCGCGACACCTGCAGCAGAACCGATCGATAACAGCGAGCCACCGACACCGGCTGTCAGGGTGACCAGCAGCCACTGGCCGGTAGACATCTCAGGGTTCATGGTCAGTACGGCAAACATCACCGGAATGTTGTCGACGATGGCAGATAAAACACCGACCAGGATATTGGCATTGGTTGCACCCATATCGGTGTACATGAGCTCGGAGACCAGCGACAGGTAGCCGAGGAAACCCAGGCCGCCGACACACAGTACTACGCCATAGAAGAAGAACAGGGTGTCCCACTCGGCACGGGCGATCGGTCGGAAGATATCAAAGGCGACGATGTTGCCTAAATCTTCTTCAGACTCTATATTGCCGGCTCTTTCGCTGACGCATTTGTAATGTGTTTTTTTCAGGTAATAACCGAGGAACTGCAGATAACCGAGACCTGTCATCATGCCGATAACAGGTGGCAGGCCAAGGAAATTATGGAAGCTGACAGCCGTGCCGATGGTTACCAGGAACAATGCGATGATACGTTTTGCACCACGGTGCATGAGAACGGTCTCATTGGAGGCCGCCGGTTTTTCGTTCGGGATGGCGAAATGCATGATCAGCCCCGGTACCACGAAGTTGACCACGGAAGGAACGAACAGGGCGAAGAAGGTCCAGAATTCAACGATGCCTTTCTGCCAGACCATCAGCGTGGTGATGTCGCCAAACGGTGAAAATGCACCGCCAGCATTGGCTGCGACCACGATATTGATACAGGCGAGAGTGACGAATTTCACATTGTCGCCGCCTACCGCCAGCACCACTGCACACATCAGTAAAGCGGTGGTCAGGTTGTCTGCTATAGGCGAGATAAAGAATGCCAGCGTGCCGGTCATCCAGAACAATGTGCGGAAGCCGAAGCCTTTGCTGATCAGCCATGAGCGCAGGGCGTCGAATACCCGGCGCTCTTCCATGGCGTTGACGTAGGTCATCGCTACTAACAGGAATAACATCAGCTCAGCGTATTCCAGGAAATTATGGCGTACTGCATGCTCTGCCAGTTCCGGCATGCCGTGCTGTGTGTAGTAGAAGCCGATCATGCCCCAGATGAGGCCGGCGGCGATGATCACCGGTTTTGATTTACGCAGATGGATAAATTCTTCACCCATCACCAGCAGGTAGGCGAAGACGAAGATGGCGATAGCGGCAAACCCGATGCCAGCATTGGTCAGGTCAATCGGCTCATGTACGGCTTCGGTAGCCGCCAGTGCCAGTGCCGGTGACAGCAGGGTCAGTACGAACAGGCAAAGTCTTTTCAGGTTTATAGTCATAATGTTTTTTCAGTTTTTATTTCTTAGTACAGCCTGTTAATTCAGGCCTGTCTTTTACCATCTCTATCAGCAGCAGATCATCGCCAGCAAAAAACGGCCATTAAACGGCCATTAAACGGGTATTAAAAGATCACGTTCATCACTGTCATGGAAACGATCAGGAACAGTATGGTCATGATGCTGCCCGCTTTCATGAAGTCTGGTACACGGTAACCACCGGGGCCCATGATCAAAGCGTTTACCTGGTGCGTCGGGATCAGGAATGAGTTTGATGTAGCGATAGCAACGGTCAGGGCGAAGATAGCCGGGTCGGCACCATCGACACCCAGTGCGATGTTAACGGCCAGTGGTACCAGCAGTACGGTTGCACCGACGTTGGACATCACCAGGGTGAAGAAAGTCGCCAGCGCTGCAACAGCAAACTGGATCACCCATACCGGCTGATCACCGACCACGAGCAGGGTCTGCTCGGCGATCCATTTAGCCGTACCGGAAGTTTCTACCGCTAGCCCTAGAGGGATCAAACTGGCGAGCAGGAACACCGTCTTCCATGATACTGCTTCATAAGCTTCGTCTATGTTGAGCACGCCGGAAAGCACCATGCCGATAGCACCGGTCAGCAACGCTATCGATAAACGCAGGTCGGTGAATAACACCATGCCAAGAGCGATAGCGAAAAACAGGCCAGCCCATGCCACTTTATGCGGACGGGTCTCTTCATGCGGGAATTCTGTGGTAACGACGACGAAGTTTTTATCTTTCTGTAAACGCGCCAGTGCATCCCATGTGGTATGCACTACCAGTGTGTCACCGGACTCCAGTGGCAGGTTGCGGATGTCATCACCTTCGCGCAGGGTTTTACCGTCACGATGCATAGCGACCATAGCGATGCCGTAGGTCTTACGCATCCACAGATCACGCGCAGATTTGCCGATCAATGCGGAGCTGGGCGGGATAACGATATCGGCGATACCTGATTTTGCACTGGATAGGGCATCTGCAAACGTCTGCAATTCGCTACGCAACTCCAGTCCGTGTTTTTCGACAAAGGCCAGCAGGTTTTTCGGGGCAGCGAGCACACCCAGTACACTGTTTGCCTGTATGCCGGTATCACGTGCCAGTCCGCCGGGGCCGACGCGGTGGTCGTCACCGCCGTTGTGCGCGGCGATAAAGCGGATGCGCTCGTCGTGCTCGACATCATCCAGCATCTTGCCCACAAGGTTACTATCAGCCGGTACTTCGACTTCAAACAGCTCGTAGTTTAAACCATAGATATCTTTGAAATAATCAACAGTGTTTCCGCTGCTGGCGCCTTCACCGGAAGATTTAGGCAGGACATACTTGCCTAATAAGACGAAGTAGAGGATACCGGTGATGACCAGGGATACGCCGATCGGTGTTACTGAGAACAAAGACCACTGCGCCATCTGCTGATCGGCAGGCATGGCGTAGTTGGAGGTTATGATCAGGTCGTTCAGCAGGATGAGCGGCGACGATCCGACCATGGTGACGGTACCACCGAGGATGGCACAGAAACCCATCGGCATCAGCAGGCGTGACATGGGTAGACCTGAGCGGGCTGAGATACGGCTGACTACCGGCAGGAACAGTGCGGTAGCCCCGACGTTCTGCATGAATGAGGAGATGAAGGCGACCGTACCGGAAATAATCGGGATGATGCGGGTCTCGGTGGTGCCGCCGACTTTCAGGATAAAGGCTGCTACTTTTGTCATCAGGCCGGTCTTATCCAGTCCTGCACCGATGATCATCACCGCGATGATCGACATCACCGCATTACTGGAGAAACCGTTAAAGATTTGTTTTTCGTCGACCAGCCCTGCAGACAGCCCCATGAGCGGCGCGACCAGGGTCGTTAGGCCCAGTATCACCATGATGCTGATGGCCGCGACATCGACATCGACGATCTCAAAAGCAAACAGGTAGATGGTCAGTACCAGTACTGCGGTAACCCATGCGACTTCGATCGATGGCGTTACGGTTGACAGATAAAAAGCCAGCAGGGCGAAAAAGACGCCAGCACCTACTTTTTTTACAGGAAAGGGTTTAGTGGAAGTGCTCGCATCAGACATAAAAAGGGTGTCCCCGCTTTCGGTCAGCCGCAGTATTTTGCGTATCGGCAGAAAGCATTATCAGGTTAAATACTAAAAAGTGGAAAATTTTGGGTGGCGTATTCTAGTCGAAACGCATCTGCTTTGTCGAGAAGATTCTGTGTAAATGACTAATATTTATGGTGTTTTTTTAGAAAACGTCGATAAGCCATTGTTAATATCAAATTCTTAGGTCACATTCTCAGCCGTAAGCCTTTATCGTGGAATCAACGATCAGCGTGTAGCTGGATGAGACTGAGAAGTTGCGAGGGACTCGATATACGGTAATCGGCCTGCCAGTCATCGGTGTTTTCTCCGGTTTCGATATAGCCGTATTCGGCGATGATAGTCTTCATGCCGGCATTCTGTCCGGCTTCGATATCGCGCCTGGCATCGCCGACATAAACACACTCTTCAGGTTGGCTGCCTGCCAGTTTGCAGGCATAAAACATGGGTTCGGGGTGCGGTTTGCGGTTTTTCGTGGAATCCGAGCTGACGATACATGAAGCGCGTTTGTGCAGCTTGAGTGCTTCCATCAACGGTTCGGTAAGCCAGCCGGGTTTATTAGTGACCACGCCCCACTTGATATTCTGCTGTTCGAGCTGCAGCAGTAGTTCATCCATCTCATCGAACAGCTGCGAATGAACGGCGAGGTGGTTCTGGTAAATTTCCAGGTAGCGGCTTTTTAGTCGTTCCAGTATGGCCTCATCGACGTTATCACCGAAGGCCAGTTTGACCAGGGCGACGCTGCCGTTTGAAACGACAGGGCGGACCTCATCGTAAGACAGGCGGTCCTGCTGCTCTTCATCACACAGGAGATCCAGAGCAGCCGCCATATCGGGCGCGGTGTCGATGAGCGTGCCGTCGAGATCAAACAGTACGGTATTTATGGTCACGGCATGTTTTACAGAATATTTTACAGAATTCACGATGAAATCAGGTATCAGTCATCGGCAGGGCGTTTGTAATGCACCATATAGTTGACATCGACATCCTGAGACTGGCTGAA
>JADFWE010000332.1 GCA_015222915.1 Pseudomonadota bacterium
ACCAGTGGCTATGCAGCCCCTACTGTTTGGTATTTTTTACGAACGACGAATAACGAATAACGATCGACGTCTCTTTCTAGCCGGAAACTGACGCCTGCCAAATACTGCCCGCCAGGTAAATGTAGACAAAACGTTAAAACACCTCACGTTATCCTGAAATTTTCAATATACCCCGGTTTTCTGTAAAATCAGCACATGAACATCGGCCCCTACAAATTCGACAGCGCTATCTTTCTTGCGCCCATGGCAGGTGTCACCGACCGTCCGTTCCGGCAGCTGTGCTATCGACTGGGTGCTGACCTCTGCGTCTCCGAGATGGTCACTTCTCAAAAACACCTGTGGAACAGCAGAAAAACGCAACTAAGGCTCAATCATGAAGGCGAACAGGGTATCCGCAGCGTGCAGATCGCCGGTACTGAACCTGATGCATTAGCGCAGGCAGCTCTGTTTAATGTCGAAAACGGTGCCCAGATCATCGATATCAATATGGGCTGCCCGGCAAAAAAAGTCTGTAATGTGCAGGCAGGTTCCGCACTGTTAAAAAACGAAGCACTGGTCAGCGATATCCTGTCAGCCGTCACCTCGGCAGTCGCCGTTCCGGTCACCCTGAAGATACGCACCGGCTGGGACAGAGACAACAAAAATGCCGTCAGCATAGCCAGGATAGCAGAAGACTGTGGCATACAGGCACTTTCCGTGCATGGCAGAACCCGTGCCGACGGCTATAAGGGCGAGGCAGAATACGACACCATCGCTGCCGTCAAAGCGGCCATCGACATTCCAGTGATCGCCAATGGCGACATCCGCGACCCGCAAAAAGCCAAAGCGGTACTCGATTATACCCGGGCAGACGGTCTGATGATCGGCCGTGGCGCACAGGGCAACCCATGGCTGTTCCAGCAGATAAAACAATATCTGGCAGACGGCAGCATGCTTGCACCACCGGATAATCAGGCGATATGCAGAGTACTGAGCACTCATCTGAAAAATTTATATGAATTTTATGGTGAACTTTCCGGTGTTCGTATCGCACGCAAACATATAGGATGGTATATTAAGGCATCGGAAAATTTTGACACGCAGGAAGCAGAATCATTCAGACAGCATATTAACCAGGTAGATGATGCCAATTTACAATTCGAACTGGTTACTGAGTATTTTAAATCCCAACACCGGCCCGTAGCAGTAAAAATCAGGGCTGCATAGATCAGGTCTGTGACGGCCCGACCTATGAAAACAGGCCTGCGAAGACCATGCCAGCCAAAGCAATATGAGTATGAGCGTACAAGATTTTCAAAATCCCGTATCACAGAATCCTGCAAACCAGGAATGCACCCCTCAACCCGCTGAGGAGATCTCCCAGCTAAGTCACGCGGTAAAACACTCCATCCGCCGTTACCTCTACGAACTCGACGGCGCTCATCCGAACAATATGTACGAGCTGGTACTCAAGCAGATTGAACAGCCTTTATTCGAGGCGATCCTGGAACACACCAAGGGCAACCAGTCTCGCGCAGCGGAGTTACTGGGGCTAAATCGGGGCACTTTACGCAAGAAGTTACGTAGTTATAACCTGCATAAATAGTTCCTTAGCCAACTCACGAGTTTACGTTTCAGCTTTTTTCAGATTTGGGTAAGCACGTTTTGTTGTGCCCATGCGGTTTCATTGGGAATCTTTGTTTACTTAGGCATTGCGGTTTTCGCACCGCGGGCGAGTCACTTTCTGTCAGCAGCAACAGAAAGTAACCAAAGAATGCCGCCACTACAGCTACGCCCCTGTAAAAAACACAGGGATTCCCAT
>JADFWE010000046.1 GCA_015222915.1 Pseudomonadota bacterium
ATGATTGATTTGAGACATGCATCTACAAACATTCTCACTAAAATAAGTGTTTGATAGCTTGTAGCTGTCTTCTACTGTAAAAGAGGATATTGGATTAGAGGGAAAGGCTTTTACGTGACTTGCTCTTGTGGGGATTGTTTCTTAAGTCTGGCTATCGCTGCCACACGTTCCTCTCGTATCTTGTTCGCCAGCGCCATATTTTCATAACCCTGTTCACGTAACGCAGCGATATCGATATCTTTGCTGACCGTTAGCGCCTGACGCAAAAAATCGCCCTGCGGGAATTCTTTGTGTTCGTAACCGGGGCGGCCACGGGCATCGGCTTCACTGGCCAGCAGAAACTTTTCAAAACGCTCCGGTTTACGATAGGCATCCAGCTGTTCCAGTGTTTTTATCACAGTGCTGGCCTTGAGTTCCAGGGCGCGGTGGTAGTGCAGATGAAAACGCGCAGTGCGTTCTGCCAGGTCTCTGAACTCATTGGGTATGCGCAGGCGAGAACAAACTTGTTTTACGATATCCGCGCCGCGGGCTTCATGCGCGATATGGCGTGGCCACTCATCTTTCGGCGTGGTGCCTTTGCCGAGGTCGTGCATCAGTGCGGCAAAGCGGACATCGGCCTCTTTGCTCAGCAGGCAGGCCTGTTCGAGTACCAGAAGGGTATGGATGCCGGTATCGATCTCAGGGTGGTGTTCTTCCGGCTGCGGGATGCCGAACAGACAATCGAGCTCGGGCAGTATGCGCTGTAATGCGCCGCAGTCACGCAGTGCAGTGATGAAGGCGGACGGTGTTTTTTCGCTCAGTGCTTTTTGCATCTCCTGCCAGACGCGCTCCGGCACCAGTGCGTCAACTTCTCCGGCGGCCACCATCTCCTGCATCAGTTCCATGGTCTCCCCGGCGATCTTAAATCCGAGGTGGGCATAACGCGCTAAAAAGCGGGCGATGCGTAAGATCCGCACCGGGTCTTCTTTGAAGGCATCAGAGACATGACGCAGGATTTTATTTTCTATATCAGCGATGCCGCCATACGGATCGATGTATGTACCGTCTTCATCCTGAGCGATGGCATTTATGGTCAGGTCACGGCGGATAAGATCTTCTTCCAGGGTGACATCGGGCGAGGCATGTACCTCGAAACCTTTATAACCGGCAGCGGTTTTTCGCTCGGTGCGCGCAAGTGCATGTTCTTCTTTTGTGTCTGGGTGCAGGAATACCGGGAAGTCTTTACCTACCTGTTGATAACCCAGTGCTAACATCTCTTCGGCTGTTGCACCGACAACGACCCAGTCCTTTTCGTGGAAAGGGTAACCGAGTAATTCATCACGAACTGCGCCGCCGACCAGGTAGGTTTTCATGCACTTATCTTACCCGTTTAAGATAAAAAAAGGGCTTCCGGTTGGAAGCCCTTTTTTATGAGAATGGAAACAGAAAGTGTTATTTCATTACAGATTGTGCTGCTGGCAAAGCTGCACCACTGTTGATTTTAGCGCCCATGTCAGTCAGCACTACATCCAGTGCACCCAGGCAGAGCAGGATGTTTTCTGCTCGTGAACTGTGGCCCATCAAACCTATACGCCATACCTTGCCTGCCAACGCGCCCAGACCGGCGCCGATCTCAAGATTGAACTCATTGAGCAGGATGCTGCGAACAGCTGCTTCGTCGATACCATCAGGAATCGTCACCGAGTTCAGCTGCGGCAAGCGGTACTCTTCATCGACGATGAACGATAAGCCCATGGCTTCGATACCGGCACGCAGGGCCAGGTGATTGTTTTTGTGGCGTGCCCATGAATTTTCCAGACCTTCATCCTGCAGCATGACGAGTGACTCGTGCAGTGCATAAAGTGCATTTACTGGAGCGGTGTGATGGTAGGCACGCTTCGCATTCGGTCCCCAGTAACCCATCACCAGGTTAGTGTCGAGGAACCAGCTCTGCACTTTGCTCTTACGGCTGGTGATAACGTCGATGGCGCGCTGACTGAAGCTGACCGGTGAGATGCCTGGAGTGCAGGAAAGACACTTCTGTGAACCGGAGTAGATAGCGTCGATCTCCCATTCATCCACTTTCAGTTCACTGCCACCCAGTGATGTCACGGCATCAACCAGTACCAGTGCATCGTTGTGATGTGCGATGGCGCTTAATGTTTCTGCATCGGAACGTGCGCCGGTTGATGTTTCAGCATGTACGAATGCCAGCAGTTTGGCATCGGGGTTGGCTTTTAGAGCATCTTCGACTTTTTGCGGGTCGACCGGTTTGCCCCAGTCATCTTCGACCATGACAGCAGTAGCGCCGCAGCGTTCGACAACTTCTTTCATGCGGCCGCCGAAAACACCGTTCTGGCAGACGATGGCTTTGTCGCCACGCTCGAGAAGGTTCTGGAACGTTGCTTCCATACCGGCAGAGCCTGGTGCTGAAACCGGGATGGTCAGCTGGTTTTCTGTCTGGAAAGCGTATTGCAGCATGGTTTTAACTTCATCCATCATGCCGACGAATGCAGGGTCTAAATGTCCGATGCATGGGCGAGCCATAGCGCCGGTAACGCGCGGGTGGACGTCAGACGGGCCGGGGCCCATCAATGTACGAACGGGTGGGTTGAATGAAGTAATGCTCATAGTTTTGCCTGTTGAATTTTATGTAGCGGGTATTTTGCCAGAAACTGCAGTAGTGGACTACTTAATAGATATAAGGTTATATTTCTACTCAAAAGTCTGCTTACGGCCAGAAGCGGACCTCCAGAGAAAACTAAAGTCAAAAACTTTTCACCGCCGAGGCGCAGAGACGCCGAGAAAAACA
>JADFWE010000333.1 GCA_015222915.1 Pseudomonadota bacterium
CACAGGCATGCCGCCATGTATATTTTTATTAACGGGTTCATCGGCGCATCCTCACAGCCCATCCAGCATCTTCTGCTGATCATCATGGCGTTGTTGTAATAACTGTTCGACACCCCTGGCATCATCCATCACTTTTTTCATGCCTCTGACGGAATAGGGGTTTGGTGTTTCTGCTGCTGCCACTTCTTTCGGTTCTTCCTTTTTCTCAGGCACCTTCACTGCCTGAATAACATTATGATTAGGATTTAATTCTATCCGCTCCGCATTGCTCACTGTCGGCGGTGGTGTATTACTGAACTGCATCACACCATGTTCGTCACGCCATTTGTAAACCTGTACTTTTTTATCTGTTACCACGCTGCTGATGTTTTTAGGGGCTTTGGCATTTAACTGCTCTAACGCTGAAGCACCGTTACCCATACCAGCACTGACAAATGCCATCGGATCAAATTTACCCATATAGATCATCGGTGTAACCGACAAAATACCCAGTATGACCAGCATCGTAAAAATCTTGAATTTCATCGTGTCTTCCTGAAATTATTTATAACATCAACCAAGTATGGTTCAGCCTTAGGCAAAAATCTGTGTTTTTATAATAGTTTTCACCATTACCGCCCTGGATAAAAAAACAAATATAAAAACATCAGAAAATATTTACTCTCGCAAAGGCGCAAAGATCGCAGAGAAGTTATTGTTTTTCCTCGGCGATCTTTGCGCCTTTGCGAGAAAAAAACGAAATATCTTATTTATCCCGGACACTAGTACGTTTTTATAATAGAGGGCCGGATGACATGGAAACTCAGATACAAGTCACCCGAAGGACAGGAGATCGAGGCAGAATAAGGGCTTGCCAGCACCAGCACATACGGGTAGAATTCACTCCCTGTTTTTTATGGGCTTGACGGGTACACCTGACAGGCATAAATAGAAGCAAAATAAGCACTGCCTGATTAACGGATATCACGTAGCAGGCACAACAAGAGCACTATCGATATGAAAGCTGATATACACCCGAAATACCACGACGTTAACGTTAAATGCAGCTGTGGCAACACTTTTACTACACGCTCTACTTATGCGAAAGACGATATGACTTTAGACGTATGCTCTGAATGCCACCCTTTCTACACCGGCAAACAGAAGATTCTTGACACTGCTGGTCAGATCGATAAATTCAACAAACGTTTTGGTAACAAATCGTAACAGTCCTGCTGAAATCAATCAGTTAACCCATACGTGGTTAGCCTGATCGATTACCTGCTGGCAACAAAAGGCGCTTTCAGATCGCATCTGAGGCGTCTTTTTTTATGCCGGCGCTTACTTCCCGATACACGGTTTTTACTGTTCTGCTTTACCCTTGGCGCATCTTCGGCAGCTATAGCCGACAGCCCGGCCACCAACCCCGCTCTCGACACAAGCTGCCATGTCGATTCTTATGATCAGAGCGCTACGGTGCAATATGTCCACGATGGCGATACCCTGAAGCTTAGCGATGGGCGTAAAGTCCGGCTGATCGGTATCAACACCCCGGAACTGGCGCGTGACAACAGACCGGCTGAAGCTTTTGCAGTGGAAGCCACGAAGGCTCTCAAAACAATGATCCGGCCAGGCGCAGCGGTTCATCTGCGCTTCGGCAGAGATAGAAAAGACCACTATGACCGCCTGCTGGCGCATGTTTTCTCTGGCGACGGTAAAAACCTGCAGGCAGAATTATTAAAGAACGGCTATGCCCGCGCCATCGTCATCCCGCCCAATACGGCATTTTCTGCCTGTTACCTGGCCCAGGAACGGCTCGCTCGCTGCAACAAGGCAGGTATCTGGCATAAAAACCGGACGCTGCAGGCAAAAGACATAAAAAACGGCGATACCGGCTTTCAGCTCATCAGCGGAACCCTGCAAAACATGCATATCAACGATAAAGGCATCTGGCTGAACATCGATAATAAACTCACCATCGGCATCCGGCCTGACAATATCCAGCTGTTTGATGTTGAGAAGATCACCGCCATGCTGAACGAACAGGTTTCGGTCCGCGGCTGGCTCAATGTAAACAGACACCGAAAAAAAGATAAGAACACAGCTTTTTACATGCGCATCAGGCATCCCGCTGCCCTGCAATTATCCAGCGAATATCGCTGCAAAATCGGGCAGCAATCCAGACCTTCACTAAGTGACTGATTAACATGCTATAAGACAGGTGCCACACACGCTGGCACTCGAATTATCAGGCAAAAAATGCTAATATAGCGCCCCCTAATCTATACACCCGATATCAAGACCATGCCAACACGTTTCAAGCAACAAGCTCTGGACTACCACGCCTTTGACAGTAACGGCAAAGCAAAACCCGGAAAGATTGCTACCGAGATCACCAAGCCCTGTGACACTCAGTACGACCTCTCGCTTGCCTATACTCCGGGTGTTGCTGAACCCTGCCGCGCGATCCACCGTGATGAAGAACTGGCCTACGAATACACGTCGAAAGGCAACCTGGTGGCAGTCATCACTGACGGCACGGCAGTGCTCGGCCTGGGCGATATCGGTGCCCTCGCCGGCAAACCGGTCATGGAAGGCAAAGGCGTATTGTTTAAAGCCTTTGCCGGTATCGATGTGTTCGATATCGAAATAAAAGCGGATTCCACCGAAGATTTCATCAAGACCGTAAAGAATATCGCACCGACCTTCGGCGGCATCAACCTGGAAGACATCGCAGCGCCTGCCTGTTTCGATATCGAAGACGCACTTATCGAACAGCTGGACATCCCTGTGTTTCACGATGACCAGCACGGTACCGCCATCATCATTGCAGCTTCGCTGATAAATGCGGTGGAGATCCAGCACAAAAAAATCGAAGATGTTCGCGTGGTCTGTCTAGGTGCTGGTGCTGCCGGTATCTCTTCGATGAAACTGTTACAGGCGTTGGGCGCTGACCCTGAAAAATTATTCATGATCGATCGCAATGGCATCATCCAGAGCGAACGCACCGATCTGAATAAATACAAACAGCCTTTTGCTGTACATACAGAAAAACGCACACTTGCAGATGCCATGGAAGGCGCCGACGTGTTTATCGGCGTTTCCGGTCCCGACCTGTTATCGCCCGACATGTTGGCCACCATGGCACCGAATCCTGTAGTGTTCGCATTGTCCAATCCTGATCCCGAGATCCTGCCCGAGCTGGCACACATGACCCGCGATGACCTGATCATGGGCACCGGCCGCAGTGACTACCCGAACCAGGTCAACAATGTTTTAGGCTTCCCTTACATCTTTAAAGGTGCTTTAGACGTTCGCGCCAGCTGTATCAATATCGAGATGAAAGTCGCTGCCGTGCACGCACTGGCCGAACTGGCACGTGAACCGGTTCCACAGGAAGTACTGGATGCCTACGAAGTAGATACCATGATGTTCGGCCCGGAATACATCATCCCGAAACCTTTCGACCCGCGCCTGCTAGACACCGTGCCGCGCGCCGTATCAAA
>JADFWE010000334.1 GCA_015222915.1 Pseudomonadota bacterium
CCCTGCAAAAAGGCATGGCGAATATGCCAGCTGTGCCAGATTCTGTGAAGCAGGTTATCGAGGCCGAGGCTGAAGCAAACGGCATCGAAGCCATGCACAAACGGCTGGCTGCAGTAGATCCTGTGTCGGCAGAACGTATCCATCCTAATGATCCGCAGAGGATTAAAAGGGCACTGGAACTCTATGATTTTACAGCTAAAACACTGACTGAATATTGGCGGGAGCAGGCACAGACTGAAAACGCATTCCCTTACCGCCGGCTAAAGATCGCGCTGGTGCCACCAGACCGTATCGAGCTGCGAAAACGTATTGCACTGCGCTTCGACATGATGCTGAAGCAGGGGCTTATCGAAGAGGTGGAAGGCCTGATGAAACGTGGTGACCTGAACCCGCAGATGCCTTCGATTCGGGCTGTCGGTTACCGTCAGGTGTGGGCATATCTGAGCGGTGATTATTCTTATGACGAGATGCGGGAGAAGGCCATCATCGCCACCGCGCAATTGGCGAAGCGCCAGATGACCTGGTTGCGCAAAGAGGCAGAATGTAATTTTATTGATCCAAACACATTAAATACGCCGAAACTCCTGAAAAACCTCAAATTTTTACTATCATAGAATGGTGGCGAGGTATTGCGCAGTGCGAACTGTTCGCGATAGACTATGTCTACACCCTAAAGATAATAACAATAACGGGGAATTAATCATGTCAAAAGGGCACCATTTACAAGACCCTTATCTCAATGCATTGCGGCGAGAACGCGTACCGGTTTCGATCTTTTTGATCAACGGTATAAAACTACAGGGACAAATAGAATCATTCGACCAGTTTGCAGTGCTGTTGAAAAACACGGTGACGCAGATGGTTTATAAACATGCAATTTCTACCGTCGTGCCATCGCGCCAGATTAAGTGGAACGAAGACAGTGATGCTGGTGCCAATACTAATAGCGGTAACAGTTAGAGATGAACGCTGACGACAGGTGTAAGAATTGAGTATAATTCGTTATCGACGATAAGCAATGGTCGCCACTGGCGGCCATTTTTTTTGCAGTCACAGCAACCAGTTTAAAGTGAATTATAAATATAATTAACATTAAGTAAGTAATGCAACTAATTGAAAAATATTACATATGTTAGATAGGGAACGCGCCGAAGGTGGTAACCGGGCGATACTGGTGCATATGGATGTCTACGATGAATCACATCGCGAGAACCTGTCCGAATTTAAAGAACTGGTGGTATCTTCCGGTGCCGAGATCGTGGCGATCACCACCAGCAGCCGCTCGCGCCCTGATCCGAAATATTTTGTCGGCAGCGGTAAAGCACGAGAGATCGCCGAGCTGGTTAAGCAGCATGAAGCTGATCTTGTGCTGTTCAATCATACCCTGGCGGCTTCACAGGAACGAAATATAGAAGGCCTGATCGAGTGCCGGGTTCTGGATCGTACCGGGTTAATCCTGGATATCTTTGCACAGCGCGCGCGTTCGTTTGAAGGTAAGCTGCAGGTCGAACTGGCGCAACTCAAACATCTATCTACCCGGCTGGTTCGCGGCTGGACACATCTGGAACGCCAGAAAGGTGGTATCGGTCTGCGCGGCCCGGGTGAAACTCAGCTGGAAACCGATCGCCGGCTACTGAATCTCCGTATCAAGCAGATCAACAAACGTCTGGAAAAAGTAAAAAAACAGCGTGAGCAGGGGCGCCAGTCCCGGCAGAAAGCAGAGATCCCCACGATCTCACTGGTGGGATATACCAATGCCGGTAAATCCAGCCTGTTTAATGTGTTGACCGAAGGCGATGTCTATGTGAAGGATCAGTTGTTCGCCACCCTGGACCCGACCCTGCGGCGCATCGAACTATCGAAAGATGTGACCGTCATACTCGCCGATACGGTGGGCTTCATCCGCCACCTGCCGCACGATCTGGTCAATGCTTTTCGCTCGACCCTGCAGGAGACCACCGAGGCGCAGTTGTTGTTACACGTCATCGACTCTGCCGATGAAAATCGCGACGCCAATATCGAAGAGGTAGAAAAGGTGCTGACGCAGATAGAAGCGAATGATATCCATTGTATACAGGTGATGAACAAGATCGATCTGACCGAGGTGGCGCCTCGTGTCGACATCGCCGATGATGGCCGCGTCAAACGTATCTGGCTATCGGTGGAATCCGGCGAAGGCATTAATCTGCTGAAACAGACATTGATCGATCTGTTCCGCGAGAAGATGGTGGAAGGCCGGCTGGTACTGCCAGCAGCAGAGGCTCGGCTACGGGCAAAACTGTTTGAGATAGGCGCTATCCGCGGCGAAAGCCATGATGAGGAAGGGCGCTATATCCTGCAGATCAGCATCTCACAGCGCGACCTCAACCAGTTCGAATCACGTGAGCAGGTATCGCTGGCGTCGATGTTGCAGAAGTGAAACTGATAGTTGGCAGTCGTCAGTTGGCAGTAGGCAGTTAAAAACAAAAGCGATTAGTAACCGCCGACTATATGGAATAGAGGATGTTTTCTGCTTTTACTGCCAACTTCTCTTTTTATATGTGTGAATTTATTCGTCTCGAATATGCAGGCAATAACGCATCATACGAAGGAATTTATACTGCCTGGCGAAGGAAATCTCTGTGGTAAAAAGCTTTATTTAGAGAAATATTCAGGTAGAATGGCACGTTTGCGGGTGACCCTTTGTCACCTAAACCATTCCTCTTTTGGAATCCACATTTGGAATTACGATATGCGTAAGCAAGACATGCAGAAACAGCACATGGCCTGGAACGAGCCGGGTGGCAACGGCGATAAAGACCGTGACCCATGGAACACCAACCGCGGCAATCGGGGTAATCAGGGACCGCCAGACCTCGATGAAGTCTTTAAAAACCTGCAGAAAAAATTCGGCAGCCTGTTTGGCAATGGCGGCGGCAGAGGCGGTAAAAAATCTGGCGGTGGACTTGGTTCCGGTGGCGCCATGGGTATCGG
>JADFWE010000335.1 GCA_015222915.1 Pseudomonadota bacterium
AACGTTAACCCTACCTACGAAAACTATAAGCGGAGAGTCAAAAACATTTCACCACAGAGGCACAGAGAGCACGGAGGAAAAGCATTTGTTTTTGTTAATCGCGCCGTAGGCGCTATTAACAATAATAAACTCCGTGCTCTCTGTGCCTCTGTGGTGAATACTTTCTTTTAAAAGATGCTAAAACAAAAACAAATTTCTTTGTTCGTCAAACCACTGGTTTTTTTATTGTGCCTGATGCCCTTCGCATCTCTGGTCTATGGTGCAATCAATGATGATCTTGGTACGAATCCAGTCGAAACGCTAACGCATGAGACAGGGCAGTGGGCGCTACGGTTTTTATTGATCGGGTTATGTATAACGCCGCTGAGGCGTGTTTTAGAGATGAACTGGCTGATCAAACTCCGTCGCATGCTCGGCCTGTTTGCATTCTTCTACGCGGTATTGCACTTCATCACCTATATCTGGCTCGATCAGTTTTTTGACTGGGCTGAGATTCTGATCGACATACCCAAACGGCCATTTATCACTATCGGTTTTGTATCTATCTTACTGTTGATGCCACTGGCTTTCACTTCGAGTAATGCCATGCAGCGTCGTCTAAAGAAGAGATGGAGCAAGCTGCACAAACTGGTCTATGTGATTCCAGTACTGGTGATCATTCACTTTACCTGGTCCTTGAAAGCTGATTTTTCTGAACCTGTGATCTATGCCTTCGTGTTTCTGACGTTAATGCTGACTCGCGTGTTTTATCACTATCGACAGCGCATGAAAAAAGCGACGATGGGTCTGCCAGCGACTAACCAGTAAGTACGATGCCGGTAGCCGCTAGAGAGAACATAGTCATTATCTACACATAAAAAAGCCCCGCTGAAATCAGCAGGGCTTCTTCACGGATCAGTTTTATACTGCCAGCGGGTAGCGGCAGACTGGCAACGGTCGTTTAGGCCGTTTCACCCGGATAGTCAGCGATACCAGGATTGCTGCTGACGCCGACCAGTTTAGGATGATTGATCTTAGGGATCTTCAATACATCGTCCTTACCTCTGTTTTTCACGATGTGATCACGTACCACATCCCACATCAGGCGGCCTTCCGGTGTATTACCAACCTGTGCCCAACCGGCAACCTTGTAGGTTTCGTCAGCTTCGATCAGGTGACCAGAATCAAGGCGTGCATCGGTGATACGTTCGTACAGAGGTTTTGATGGATCGATGGTGTAGTCCATACCGCCGACACGCACCATATCACCACCAGACTGCAGATACGGATCCGGATCGAACAGGTTATCCGCTACCTGTTCCAGGATGTTCATCAGCGTATGACCGGTCATCTCGGTAACATAGGTTTCACCGTAGGTCAGTGAACACTGTGTCATGACATCTTCCATGGTGATCCAGTCGCCCTTGAGTGTCGTCGTGCCCCAACGGACGCCAGCAGACATGGCGACGTCAGCACTGTATTCTTCACGTAGCGCATTACACAGGACCTGATCCCAGGTACCCATGAAGTTACCGCGGCGATAGAGCAGGCGGTCGGCGATAGCGAGTTTCTCATCGAGGATAGAAGCGTATGTCTTGCCCACGCGAGATTTGTTGTAGTACATCTTCTTAACACGGCTCTCGACGATGTTCTCATCGTAAACGGTGGCGCGCATCTGATCGATATAAGCCTGCATCTCTTTGTCAGCCGGTAGTGCGTCAGAGATAACCGGCAGCATCTTGTAGTTCATGCTCTTGATCTTGCCATCGGCGATATCAAAGTCCATAACACCGAGGAACTTGCCGTTAGAACCGGCATTGGTTACCCAGCATTCATGGCCTTCGACGTTCTTGACCTTGATCGGCTCAGGGACACCGTCATGGGTATGACCGCCGAACACTGCGTTCAGTCCAGGCACGCGCTGCGCCATCTTGATGTCCACATCCATACCGTTGTGTGACAGCAGGACGATGGCGTCCGGTTTTTCTTCTTCACGGATCTGCTCGACCAGTTCGATCATGTCATCTTCACGCAGACCGAAAGACCAGTCCGGGAAAAATTCCGGCGGGTTGGCGTTACCGGTGCGCGGGAAAGCCTGACCGACGATACAGATCCTTGCACCGTTGATCTCTTTGATCACGTATGGCTGGAAAGCGTAACCGATGTCTTCATCATACAGGCCGCGGCCATCATTAGCTTCGACCAGCTCGGTGTATTTGTCATCCATCAGGGAATCTTCTTTCACCCGTACGTTCTGACCGATGAAGTCACCTTTGAACAAGGCGACGTTGCTCAATACTTCACTCTCGTTGTAGGTGAATTCCCAGTGGCCTACCATGACATCGACCCCCAGGATATTTGAGGCCTCAACCATATCGACACCGCGTGTCCATAACGAGGTACCGGAACCCTGCCACAGGTCACCGCCATCGAGCATTACGGTGTTCTGGCGTCCGCCGGCCTGTTTACGCATGCGGTCGACCAGGGTTTTCATCTGCGGAAAACCGCCGGTCTTACCGTATTTCTCTGCGGCTTTGTCAAAGTCGAGGTAAGTGTAGGCGTACGATTCCGGTGTATTCGTTTTCAGCTTCATGGCCGTCAGCAACTTATTGCCGACGAGATGAGGAGGGCGTCCCAGTGCATCACCGACACCGAGGTTGACATTCGGTTCTCTGAAATAGACCGGCTGCAACTGACCGTGGAAGTCAGTAGTATGCAGGATGCGGACATTGCCCTGTATCGGCAGGTCATAAAAGTCATCGGGGATTGCGCTGTCGTCTACAACAGCGGCTTTCTTGGCGGCGACAGTTGGTGCCGGAGCTTTATCACTGCAGGCTGACAACACTGCTGCACTGCTTGCGGTTGCTGTTAGTCCCATAAGTTTAAGGAAAGTACGGCGATCGATCGTGGACATGAAGACTCCTCGGTTATTAGTTCGGTGGTGATTTATTCTTG
>JADFWE010000336.1 GCA_015222915.1 Pseudomonadota bacterium
CATAACCCGAGAGCCAGAAGTGCGCGATTACGTGTGCTGGAGCGACGATCATGAGTGAGAGGCAGCGCATATTAATCGTAGTGACACTGTTGTTCAGTTTCGTGTTGGGTTCGGCGATCCTGCTGATCTACAGCAAGCACCAGAGCCGCAAGCTTTTTGTCGAGCTGCAGCAGCTGCGTTATCAGGTGGATGCTTTGAATACAGAGTGGAGCCAGCTGCAGCTGGAGCAGAGTGCGTGGTCTGAACATGGCCGTATCGAGCGAATTGCCCGCAAACAGTTATCGATGGTGATGCCGGAGCCGGATCAAGTGGTATTTGTTAAACAATGAAAAGCTATCGTAAAAACGGGGTAAGGCCATTAGCGTCATGGAGACGCGTTTCGGTCACGCTCGTCTTTATGATGCTGGCGACGACCCTGCTGGCAAAAACGCTGGATATGCAGATTCTGAGCAGCGAGTTCTTTGAGGCGCAGGGCGATGCGCGCCAGCTTCGCACCGTCTCTATCTCTGCGCATCGTGGTGACATCGTTGATAGAAATGGCGAGCCGTTTGCAGTGAGCGCGCCGGTTAACAGTATCTGGGTTAATCCAAAGGTTGCGATCGATCACCTCGATGAGCTGGCACCGGTGGCGAAACTGTTATCACTTGACCTCATAAGTCTGAAAGAAAAGGTCAAGCGTCAGGCTAGTCGTGAATTCATGTACCTGAAACGTCACGCATCTCCTGAGCTTGCAGACGAGGTGATAGCGTTGAAGGTTCCCGGTATCGCATTACGTAATGAGTACCGTCGTTACTACCCCAGCGGTGAAGTGGCTGCACATATCATCGGTTTTTCCGATATCGATGATAATGGCCAGGAAGGTATCGAGCTGGCATTCAATGAGTGGCTGAAAGGTCACCCTGGAAAAAAACGGGTGATCCGTGACCGTCTCGGCCGTGCTTTTGATGACGTCGAACGCATCAAGTCGGCCGAGCAGGGTAAGGCCTTAAAGCTGAGTATCGATAAACGTCTGCAGTACCTGACCTACCGGAAATTAAAAGCGGCGGTACTGAAACATAATGCAGTAGCCGGCTCAGCTGTTGTTCTGGATGTGAGAACCGGTGAAGTGCTGGCGATGGTGAATCAGCCTTCGTTTAATGTGAATGACCGGAAGCAGTTAACGCCGCAGGCAACGCGTAACCGTGCAGTAACCGATGTGTTCGAGCCGGGCTCTACCATGAAGCCGTTGACCATTGCCGCGGCGCTGGAAAGCGGCCGCTGGAAACCTTTTTACAAAGTTGAGACGGCGCCAGGTTACATGCGGGTGAAAGGCAATATGATCCGTGACCATAAAAACTACGGTGATCTTGATGTTGGTGGTGTGCTGGAGAAATCCAGCAATGTCGGCATCAGCAAGATCGCGCTGGCGATGGATGCAGAGCAGCAGTGGTCGATGTATCAGAAACTGGGTCTGGGCATGGTGACAGGTAGTGGTTTTCCTGGTGAGGCTAGCGGTCAGCTTTCATTGAATGCGCTCAATAATGATTTTGAGAGAGCCTCCATGGCGTTCGGTTACGGTGTTTCGGTGACCGCTCTGCAGCTGGCGCATGCCTATTCGGCGATCGCGGCAGACGGCGTCCTGCGCCCTGTTAATTTCATCTACGATGACGAGCAGGCGAAAGGAGCTGATGTAACGGGGCAGCGTGTGATGTCTGCAGAAACAGCACGTGCTGTAAGAAAGATGATGCAGCGTGTTATCTCCGACAAAGGTACCGGCAAGCGTGCCAGCGTGGCGAATTACAGCGTTGCAGGAAAAACTGGAACCGTACATAAATTTATTGCCGGCGGATATGCTGAGGATCGCTATCTGTCTATCTTCGCCGGCATGGTGCCAGCCGATAAGCCGGAGCTGGTCATGGTGGTGATGATCGATGAGCCGAGAAACGGTGAATATTTCGGTGGCCTGGTGGCTGCTCCGGTATTCAGTCAGGTGATGACGGGGGCTATGCGTTTGCTGGACATAGCGCCTGACCGGATCTCTAAAAAACAGTTAATGAATGCAGGCTCTGCATCACAGGGCGGAAAGGCATAATAATGCAGCAAAATAAAAATAATAAGAATGGCGAAGTCGCGCTGGATTTTCTGCTCGAAGGCTTTATCGATGACGATCTGATCGAGCAGTGCAGAGATGTCACGGTGAATGCGCTGGTGCAGGATAACCGTAAAGCGCGCAGCGGTAACCTGTTTATCGCGCATCAGGGGTATAATACGCATGGTCTGCTGTATGCGCAGGACGCAGTAGCCAAAGGTGTTACTGTCGTATTATGGGATGGCGATCTGGAAAACAGGAATGAGATCCTCGACTCTATCTCGAACAAGGTCCTGTGCCTGCAGTGTCACGATCTGAAGAATAAGGTCGGTGCCATCGCTTCACGTTATTACGAGCAGCCTTCATTGTCGATGAATACGATCGGTGTCACCGGCACCGACGGCAAAACCTCGATCGCGCATTTTCTTGCACAATGCCTCGATGCTTATGATGTGCACTGCGGTGTGCTGGGTACGCTGGGTAATGGCTTCATCAATGATCTGCATCCGACGGGTCTGACCACGGTTGATGCTCTGCAGGTCCAGAAGACACTGGCCGAGATAAAGCAGGCCGGTGCACGTCACGTCGTCATGGAGGTGTCTTCGCACGGGCTTGACCAGGGGCGTGTCAGCGGTGTCGCTTTCACCACGGCTGTATTCAGCAATATGGCGACAGATCACCTCGATTATCATGGAACGCTGGATAACTATGCCAATGCCAAGCGCCGCCTGTTTCATACGCCTGGTCTCGGTGCTGCGGTTATTAATCTTGATGATGAGTTCGGCCGTACTCTGGCGAAAGAAGTACGAGATCATGTCTGTGTCTGGGGCTATAGCCTGAAAACCGATGTCTCGGAATATGAGAATCTTGCTGATTATTTTGTGAATACGAAAGAAATCGTAGCGTTCGAGCGCGGTTATCATCTGTCTGTGGCCACTCCACGTGGTGACGGCAGTTTTGATATCCCCCTGCTTGGTCGTTTCAATGTTTCCAATGCGCTTGCTGTGCTGGCGACCCTGCTGGTCAGTCAGTTTACTTTTGAAAAGGCAGCGGCAAGCCTGTCGGCTGTGCATTCTGTCGACGGCCGGGTAGAGATCATCGCTGAGCCGGGTAAACCGGTAGTGGTGGTCGACTATGCGCACACCGAGCAGGGTCTGTCTGCAGTGTGCCAGTCGTTACGGGAGCATTTTGACGGCAAGATCTGGTGCGTTTTTGGCTGTGGCGGTGATCGCGATCGCAGCAAGCGTCCACTGATGGCGAAGGTCGCCGAGCAGTATGCCGATAATGTTATCGTGACTACCGATAATCCCCGGCACGAAGATCCGCAGGCGATCATCGACGAGGTTATGAGCGGTTTCAGTTCGCTGGATGATGTCGAAGCGATTATCGATCGTCGCCAGGCGATCGATATCGTCATCACGAATGCAAATAAAGGCGATGTGATTCTGCTGGCGGGTAAAGGCCATGAGACCAGTCAGATCGTCGGTGATGTCCACATCGCTTTTGATGACCGCCGGGTCGCGCGTGAATTACTTGCTTTAAGAGAAGCCGAAGCTGTTAACGGAGGTGGTGCTTCGTGATGATGATGTCGCAAGTTGCAGATGCGTTGGGAACATCGTTACGGGGTAACGATGTGCTGATGACCGGCGTCTCAAAGGATACCCGCGATATCCACGCCGGTGATCTCTACGTGGCACTCAAAGGTGAGCGTTTCGACGGGCACAAATTTATTGCAGATGCAGAGGCCGCTGGTGCGGTCGGTGCGCTGGTCAGCGACATTCAGTCAGCACCACTGCAGTCATCACAACGGTCCGAGATGCCGCAGGTGCTGGTTGAGGATACTCGTATCGCACTGGGCCAGCTGGCCGCATACTGGTGTCGTACATGGCGTGAACAGCGGGCAGAGAGCAGGCTGATCGGCATTACCGGCAGTAACGGCAAGACATCGGTGAAGGAGATGTGCAGCAAAGTCCTGACGGATTTTGCCGGTGAGGAGGCCGTGCTGGCGACCAAAGGCAATTTGAATAACGATATCGGCATGCCGATGACGCTGCTCGAACTGCGTTCGCAGCATCGTTTTGCCGTTATCGAGATGGGTGCGAATCATGTCGCCGAGATCGATTACCTGGCGAATATCGCTCGGCCTGACGTCGCCGTGGTCAATAATGTCGGTCCGGCGCACCTGCAGGGTTTTGGTTCGCTGGAAAATATCGCTGCAGCGAAAGCCGAGATCTTTAACGGCCTGTCTGATGATGGCGTAGCGATCATCAATCAGGATGATGCCTTTGCTCCGTTCTGGAAGGACTACTGTTCAGGTAAAAGCACGATAACTTTCTCTACGCTGGATAAGGCAGCCGATGTCTATGCTGAGCTGCTGGAAGATGGCGGCTACCGGGTGGTGGTGAAGTCGGGGCCCGGTAAAACGCAACAGGCGATTCTAAAACTCAAAGTTCCCGGAAAACACAACGTAATGAATGCGCTGGCGGTAACGGCGATATGTATCGCGCTGGCTATCCCGTTAGACGACATCATGGCTTCATTATCGACGTTCGAGAATATCAATGGTCGCCTGGCGATGCTCGATTCGAGTGCTGGCTATAAAGTCATCGATGATACATACAACGCTAATCCATTGTCGGTGTCTGCGGCCATCGATGTGCTGGCCGGTATGACGGGCGACACCGTGCTGGTGTTAGGTGATATGGCCGAGCTGGGTGAGCAGTCTGAAAAGATGCATGCTGAGATCGGCAGTAAAGCGAAATATGCTGGTATATCAGCATTATATGCTACCGGCGTGTTAAGTGAGAATGCGGTAAAGGCTTTTGGCAGTAACGGTTTCTATTATCAGAGTCAGGATGATCTGATAGCTGGCCTGATAAATAATCTGACAGCGGATGACGTTGTTTTAGTAAAAGGTTCTCGTAGTGCGGCTATGGAGAGAGTAGTTGAACGGATATTGACCCACGAAAATAACAATAAGAGGGTGAACTGATGTTTTTAACATTGGCTGAATATCTACAACAATATGAAAGTGGCTTTGCCGTTTTTCAGTATATTACTTTACGTGCCATCCTTGGCGCCATAACCGCACTCGTTTTATCCCTGGTGATCGGCCCATACATGATACGCAAGCTGTCCAGTTACAATATCGGGCAGCAGGTGCGTGATGATGGTCCGCAATCACATCTGTCTAAAGCCGGTACTCCGACCATGGGTGGTGCGTTGATCCTGGTGTCGATAGCCGTTACCACGCTGCTGTGGGCTGACCTGTCCAGTGAGAAGATCTGGGTGGTGTTACTGGTCACACTTTCTTTTGGTCTTATCGGCGGTATCGATGATTACCAGAAACTGGTGCGTGGAAATTCTAAGGGTTTATCAGCGAAGGCAAAATATTTGCTGCAGACCGTGTTCGGTTTTGCGGCAGCGTATTTTATTTTTATCAATGCACAAACACCGATAGAGACAACGTTGTTCTTCCCGTTCATGAAAGACGTCATGCTGCCGCTGGGCGCGGGTTTTATCCTGCTGACTTATCTGGTCATCGTCGGCTGCAGTAATGCGGTCAATCTGACCGATGGTCTTGATGGCCTGGCGATAATGCCGACTGTGATGATAGCCGGTGCATTGGGCGTGTTTGCGTATCTCACAGGTCATGTCACTTTTGCCGATTATCTGGGTATTCCATATGTGGCAGGTGTCGGTGAGTTAACAATTTTCTGTGGTGCACTGGTAGGTGCCGGCCTGGGTTTCCTGTGGTTTAACACTTACCCTGCGATGGTCTTTATGGGTGATATCGGTGCGCTGGCTCTAGGTGCCGCCCTGGGTGTGATCGCCGTTTATGTCAGGCAGGAACTGGTGCTGGTCATCATGGGCGGGGTCTTTGTTATGGAGACGGTGTCTGTCATCCTGCAGGTGGCCTCATTCAAGATGACCGGTAAACGTATATTCCGTATGGCACCGATCCACCATCATTTCGAATTGAAAGGCTGGCCGGAGCCACGCGTAATCGTCCGCTTCTGGATTATTACGGTAGTACTGGTCTTGATCGGACTTGCATCGTTGAAAGTCCGATAGAGTTTTGGACGAATAGAAAACATATAACACTGGAATGAGCGCTTTAAAGATAATGACTGTTAAACCTGAACAAGCTGTGTATACACTGGTCGTCGGACTGGGTAAGACGGGTTTGTCTGTGGTGCGTTATCTGCGTGCACTGGGTGA
>JADFWE010000337.1 GCA_015222915.1 Pseudomonadota bacterium
GACGACGAATACGTGCGTCGCTCTCAGCAGGACGGTTACCGCTCCCGCGCAATCTACAAACTCATCGAGATCGATAAAAAAGACCGCCTGGTCAAGCCCGGTATGACCATCATCGACCTGGGCGCGGCGCCCGGTGGCTGGTCTGAATACTGTGTCAAAAAACTGGGTAAAAAGGGCACCATGGTGGCATTGGATATTCTGCCGATGGAACCAATCGACGATGTCACCATCATACAGGGCGATTTTCGTGAAGACGCGGTGTTCGAAGAACTGATGGCGGTGATGAAAAAATCAGGTACTGATGGCTCTGACCTTGTAATCTCAGATATGGCCCCCAATATAAGCGGGGTGGAGTCTGTGGATATGCCAAGGGCGTACTACCTGTGTGATCTGGCACTGGATATGGCGCGGCAGGTTTTAAAACCCGGTGGTGGTCTGCTGGTGAAACTTTTCCAGGGGGAAGGGTTCGAAGCCTATAGCAAAGAGTTAAAGGCCAGTTTTTCGAAAGTGGTGATGCGAAAACCCAAAGCGTCGCGACCGCGAAGCCGTGAGATATATGCACTGGCGACCGGTTTTAAAGGCTGATGGCTGTCTTTGGTCGTTTCGAAAGACTTATGGGTGAATGATCAGCGATCGAAGGCCTCGGTTCTAAATGCCCCGGTTCCAAGTAGTAACTGAGGCTAAAGTGTTGTAAATTAGTTATATCTATCTGTTCGTCAATTGATGACGGATTTTATCTGGAGTGATCAATTGAACGATCTGGCAAAAAATTTGGTTTTATGGGCTGTTATAGCAGTTGTTCTGCTGTCGGTTTTTAGTAATTTCAGTAAGCAGACAGGGGCTACGCAGGCGTTGCCGTATTCGACTTATATCGAGATGGTCAAGTCCGGCCAGGTCGCTCAGGTGACGATTGAAGGCCGTGATATCAAGGGCAAGACCAGCACCGGCAGCATATTCAAAACCTACAGTCCTGAGACCAGCAATACCGCCATGGTCGGCGATCTGCTGGATAACAAGGTGGAGATCACCGCTGCACCGCCTGAAGGTCAGTCCTTGCTGATGACCATCTTTATCTCATGGTTCCCCTTCCTGTTGCTCATCGGTATCTGGATATTTTTCATGCGTCAGATGCAGGGTGGCGGCGGCGGTCGTGGTGCTATGTCTTTTGGTAAGAGCAAAGCCCGCATGCTGGGTGAAGACGAGATCAAAGTTACATTTAAAGATGTCGCCGGTGCTGAAGAGGCTAAAGAAGAAGTGGCTGAGCTGGTCGACTTTCTGAAAGACCCCAGTAAGTTCCAGAAGCTGGGCGGCAAGATTCCCAGTGGTGTATTGATGGTGGGTTCGCCGGGTACCGGTAAAACACTGCTGGCAAGAGCGATTGCCGGTGAAGCCAAGGTACCGTTTTTTACCATCTCAGGCTCCGATTTTGTCGAGATGTTCGTCGGTGTCGGTGCCTCGCGTGTCCGTGACATGTTCGAGACCGCGAAGAAACACGCGCCCTGTATCATCTTTATCGACGAGATCGATGCGGTAGGCCGTCATCGCGGTGCAGGTCTTGGCGGTGGTCATGATGAGCGTGAACAGACATTGAACCAGCTGCTGGTCGAGATGGATGGTTTTGAAGGTAATGAAGGTGTTATCGTCATCGCGGCGACTAACCGCCCTGACGTGCTCGACCCTGCGCTGTTGCGCCCCGGTCGTTTTGATCGCCAGGTGGTCGTGCCGCTACCGGATATCCGTGGTCGTGAGCAGATCCTTAAGGTGCATATCCGTAAAGTGCCGGAAGCTGAAGATGTAAAACTATCGATCATCGCTCGAGGTACACCGGGGTTCTCTGGTGCAGATCTGGCGAACCTGGTGAACGAGGCTGCATTATTTGCGGCACGTGAGAACAGTAAAGCCGTCAATATGTCTCACTTTGAGCGCGCCAAGGACAAGATCATGATGGGCGCCGAGCGCCGTACCATGGTGATGTCTGAAAAAGACAAAAAACTTACGGCTTATCATGAAGCAGGGCATGCCATCGTCGGCCGTGTTGTGCCCGAGCATGATCCTGTGTACAAGGTCAGTATCATCCCTCGTGGTCGGGCATTGGGTGTGACCATGTTCCTGCCGGAAGAGGATCGCTACAGCCTCAGTAAGAAACATCTGGAGAGTCAGATATCCAGCCTGTTCGGCGGTCGTATCGCCGAAGAGCTGATCTACGGCAAAGACAGTGTGACCACCGGTGCGTCGAATGATATCGAACGTGCCACAGATATCGCACGCAATATGGTGACCAAATGGGGGCTGTCTGATCGCCTCGGTCCATTGACTTATTCTGAAGATGAAGGCGAGGTGTTCCTCGGTCGTTCGGTCACACAGCATAAGAATCTGGGTGACGATACTGCTCGTATCATCGACGAAGAGATACGCACCTTGATCGACAGTAATTACGAGCGAGCTGAAGACATCCTGAAAGAGCGCATGGATATCCTGCATACGATGACGGATGCGCTGATGAAATATGAGACCATCGATGCTAATCAGATCGATGCGCTGATGGAAGGCCGTGATGTGCCGCCGCCAAAAGACTGGGTGGATACAGATGATGACGATACCACCAGCAATTCATCAACACCGGATGCCAGGGAAGATAAACATGCTGGCAAGGATGGCGGTATCGGCGACACTGCAGGACAGCATTAAGCGTGTTGTAAGTTATAGGTTTTAAGTTATAAGTTTTTCGTGTCAGGCCTGCAATGCAGGCCTGATGTGTTTATGCCTTTTACTTACAACTTAAAATCCACAACTTATAACTTATCAAATACGGACCCAGGTCTCTATTACGTGCAAAAGATTCTCAACAGACTACATAATCAAACCGCCAGGCACCCATGGGTGGTGATGGGTATCCTGAATGTTACGCCTGATTCATTTTCCGATGGTGGTCAGTTCGATCGGGTGGATGCCGCTCTCGAGCAGGCTCTGCGGATGCAGCAGCAGGGCGCTGAAATCATCGATATCGGCGGTGAATCGACACGCCCCGGCGCTGTCCCGGTATCACTGGATGAAGAATTAAGTCGCGTTATCCCCGTCATTGAAAAAATCAGGCAGCATTCTGATGTTGCTATCTCCATCGATACTTCCAAATCACAGGTCATGCGGGCGGCGATAGAGGCCGGTGCTGATATGGTCAACGATGTTAATGCTCTGCTGGCAGATGGCGCGCCGGAGATCTGTGCCAGTCTCGATGTGCCGGTGTGCCTGATGCATAAGCAGGGCGAGCCGCAGACCATGCAGGACAAACCGGCGTACCGTGATGTCGTTGATGAAGTGTCCCGCTATCTTCTCCGGCGAGCTGATCGGTGTATTGAGAAAGGCGTCGCAAAAGAAAATATTATTATTGATCCTGGCTTCGGATTCGGCAAAACCCTGGAAAATAATCTATCTTTATTGAAAGAGATAAATAAATTTTGCGCACTGGAGTACCCGGTACTGGTCGGGGTCTCCAGAAAAAGCATGTTTGGCCAGTTGCTGGCCCTGGATTCGATTCCCCGGGACGTCGAAGGCCGCATGGTTGCAAGTGTGTCTGCCGTAGTGATCGCCTATCAGAAAGGTGCGCGCTTTTTCAGAGTGCATGATGTAGCAGAAACATGTGATGCGTTGAGATTATGTGAAGCTGTCGGCGCGGATGCATCCGCCCGATGATGGTTAAAACGTGTCACTGCAGGTTTCGAATAAATTTGCGCTGGCAGGTTAGGTTTAAGGGCACAATCAATTAATAGAGGTGCCCTTAAGAGAATTGTTTGCATTTTAGATAGGCATCGGCCTATCCGGATTATTGGGTAACTGGGATGACAAAAAAATATTTTGGTACAGATGGTATTCGCGGAAAAGTAGGTACCGGGCTGATGAGTCCGGAAAAAGTACTCAAGCTCGGCTGGGCTGTCGGTCGCGTACTGGCCTCGCATGACAATGGTGATAAAGGGCGGGTGAATCGCGTTGTTATCGGTAAAGACACCCGCATCTCAGGCTACATGTTCGAGTCTGCACTGGAAGCCGGTCTGTCGGCTGCAGGTGTGGATATCGAGCTGCTCGGCCCGATGCCGACGCCCGGTATCGCCTATCTGACACGCACGCTGCGCGCTTCTGCGGGTATCGTTATCAGTGCCTCGCACAATCCCTATTATGATAATGGCCTTAAGTTTTTCTCACCTCAGGGTGAAAAGCTGGACGATGAGCTCGAGCATGCGATAGAGGCGATGTTCGATGCTGAGATGGAGATTGTCGATTCTTCGAAGCTGGGCAAGGCGCATCGTGTAGGTGATGCTGAGGGGCGTTATATCGAAGCATGTAAGGCTACCATCCCGATGAACATTCGCCTGAACGGCCTGAAGATCGTTCTCGACTGTTCTAACGGCGCCACCTATGACATCGCGCCAAAAGTATTTACCGAGTTAGGTGCTGATGTCATCGCCACCGGTGACCAGCCGGATGGGCTCAACATCAATTACCAGTGCGGTTCTACCGATCCGGCGCGGCTGATCGACAGGGTCAGGGCGGAGGGGGCTGATCTGGGCATCGCTTTCGATGGCGACGGTGATCGTGTCCTGATGGTCGATGACCATGGTGAAGTGGTCGATGGTGATGCGCTTCTCTACATCATCGCGCGTTCACGTCTTCAGCAGGATGAAGATATCGGCGGTGTGGTCGGTACGCTGATGTCGAACCTGGGTATGGAGATAGCGGTAAAAGAGCTGGGTATCGGCTTCGAGCGCAGTAATGTCGGTGACCGTTATGTGCTGGAGAGGTTGTATAAGAATAACTGGAAACTCGGTGGCGAGTCTTCAGGGCACATCATCTGCCTGGATCGGACCACGACCGGTGATGGTATCGTCTCAGCGTTGCAGGTGCTGGCTTACCTGATACAGGCGGGCGTCAGTCTGCACGAGGCGAAATCAGGTATGAGCATGTTCCCGCAGCTGATGATCAATGTGCCGTTGACAGGAAGTGGCGACCCGATGCAGTCTTCCGCAGTGCAGCAGTCCGTGGTTCAGGCTGAAGCTGTATTGAGTGGCCGCGGCCGTGTCCTGTTGCGAGCTTCCGGTACCGAGCCATTGATCCGTGTCATGGTCGAAGGTGAGGATGAGGTGCTTGTTACGCAGCTGGCGAATGATATCGCCGCCCAGGTCACTCAAGCGGCAGAGGCCGCGTAGAAGCGAAGGGTTAAGTTGGCAGATGGCAGTTAAAAGCAAATAATTGAAAAAAGCTTTACCTGCTGTGCAGGGATTTTAAATTTTACTGCCAACTGCCAACTGCCAACTGCCAACTTTTTAATTTCTATCCCTCAATAAGCATTATTTATCCCCTTCACCCATAAATAGCCTTTATCAAGATTGATTTATTGCCTGCCGGCAGGTATCCTTCATCCCCTTTAAATTCCATAGAATCGTCAGGCGGAGAACACAATGCGGCAGGTAATGGTAGCGGGTAACTGGAAGATGAACGGTTCCAGTGAATCAATCAAAGAATTGATGGCAGGTATCAAAGCCGGAATGGACTCGGTAGCCAATGCAGAAGTCGTCGTCTGTCCTCCTGCTGTCTATATCCCTCGCGTTTCCGGTGCTGCTGACGGTACTGCGATTAAGGTCGGTTCACAGAATATCTGTGATGAAGACAAAGGTGCTTTTACCGGTGAGATCTCCGGTGACATGCTGAAAGATGTTGGTTGCGAATACGCTATCATCGGTCATTCAGAGCGTCGAGCGCTCTATGGTGAGGACGATGCGCTGGTGGCCAAACGCTTCGCGGCAGCCCGGCGTAACGGTATCAAACCTTTGTTCTGTATCGGTGAGTCACTGGAAGAGCGTGAAGCTGGTGTGACTAATGATGTGTGCGCACGTCAGATCGATGCAGTGATAGCTCTCGAGGGCGTAGAAGCGCTAGCTGATGGCGTGATCGCCTATGAGCCGGTGTGGGCTATAGGCACAGGTAAAGTGGCCACGCCTGAGCAGGCGCAGGAAGTTCATGCCTTTATCCGTGGTAAAATCGCTGCCCTGAATGCCGAAGTGGCTGAAGGTCTGCGTATCCTTTACGGTGGCAGCATGAATCCGACTAACGCTAAAGAGTTGATCGGCCAGCCGGATATCGACGGTGGTCTGATCGGTGGTGCGTCACTCAAGGCAGAAGATTTTCTGGCGATTTGCCAGGCTGCCAATTAGGCGGCTAACCAGGCAGCCAATCAGGTCACTGAGCAAGTCGCTAGAAGGCGGTTAACTAGTCACTAAGGCTTATTTTTTAACAGGTTTATTTTTAACAGGTTCTATTCGTGGATATCATACTTCTCGTATTACATGTGTTCTTATCGCTGGGCATAATTACACTGGTCCTGCTGCAGAAAGGTGCCGGCGCTTCGGCGGGTGCAGCTTTCGGTGGCGGTGGCGGCGCTGGCAGCGTGTTCGGTGCCACCGGTTCATCTAATTTCCTGAGCAAGACCACGGCTATTTTTGCCGTAGGCTTTTTTGTAAACAGCCTGGTACTGGCATATATGGCAGCGCATCGCGATATCGACTCCGGCAGCGTGCTGGATTCATTTACGCCGCCGGCGATAGAAGTGCCTGCTGAAGCAATACCTTCAGACGTGCCTGCACCGGAAGCCAGCACAGAGGCTGGTGTTGAAAGCGATGCCGCTGCAGTAGCAGATGAAGAGCTGCCGCCAGCGGATGTGCCGGCTGCAGAATAATAGCAGCGAGTTTTTAGCCGATGTGGTGGAATTGGTAGACACGCTATCTTGAGGGGGTAGTGGCGAAAGCTGTGCCGGTTCGACTCCGGCCATCGGCAC
>JADFWE010000338.1 GCA_015222915.1 Pseudomonadota bacterium
CCAGTCTTCGGCATTTAGGCTTTTGGCTATTTTCCGATACGGTCCATATTTTTATATGTGTCGGCTGTCCATTATTTGTCTATCTGTTTGTTCTGCTATGGTCTTTGTTTAATAGATATTCTTAATATCTCCTGTTCTGACCCGCTGAATTAATATCTTTTTCTGTTCAGATTTAAGCGGTACAATCTGTGTATCATGCAAGTCAGCGTCGAATCTCTCAAATCCAAACCTGAAAAAGCCAAAGTGACGGTTCAGTCAGGACACCCGTCCAGTAAGATCGCCATCAGCGCTGAGGCGCAGAAAGATGTGCGGATGGCCTATCTGGCGAGCCAGCGGCAGCGGTTTAAGGCCGAGATAAACCGGCTTACCCGTGGTGACATGTGGCAGATACTGCAGCGTGAAGGTCTCGAAGATGCAGAAGCTGATTCCCTTAGCTTCCTCATGTCTTATGTGTTTGCCTGGAACTGGCTGCAGCAGAACGTGCACAGCGATTATCAGGCAGAAGTACTGAGTACGTTTGGCAAAGGTGCGCAGGCCTTCTTGATGCAGATGCTGCTGCAGAGCGACGATGCCTCCGAGTTTGTTCAGGCTTACATCGAATACTGGAAAAACTATCAGGGCGAGCCGCAGGTTCAGCAGAACAATCTACTACGGCTGTTACAGGTTCACGGTTCTGCTACAGAGCTGACCACTCATGTTATGTCGATATGGCAATCACTCGAGATGTTGCAGCAGTCGTTTGCCGAGGGGTATAAAAATCTGGCGAAACAGGAGAAGCAGCGTTACGGTGAGATGCTGGCAGCAGAGGATAAGGAACGCCTTGCCCTGGTTGACCTGTTGCCGGACACGGAAACACTAAAACCGTTTGATAAGCTGGGTCTCATCCCGGCCATGGGGTGCCCGCAGACCTGCCGTCACTGCATGTTTATCTTTCGCCCGCTGATGAAAAATACCGATGATCCAGCGCAGTTGTATGAAATGGTGGATGAGCTGACGACTTCAGTGTTGTTCACCGGCGGAGACCTCAGTCAACATCTGGGTCATTTTTATGATGCGATTGGCAGTATGAAAAATATCACTACTTTTGCCATCCTGTTAAACGGTGATTTTGCCGATAATCGGGAGATAACAAAAACGGCGCTGGAAAAGATGGCGGCCGCGATCCGCCGCCGTTCGCCTGTATGGCCGACGGCAAAAGTGATGCTGCAGATCAGCTTCGATGAGTTCCATCAGGAAGTGGTGGTCAATAAAAAAGGCGAGCTGTACGAACGTATACCTGTCACCAAGATCGCCAATATCGTCGAGGCTGCACCGAAGTTCAAAGACGAGATCCAGCTGTGTCTTTTGCACAAACAGGGGCACCTGAACTTCTCTATGGATCTTTTTCAGAAAGGGGTGTTCGCCCGTCTGGTTAATGAGCTTGCCCGGCGTGGTCTGCAGGTGCAGGTATTGTCCACCGTACCTTCGTCACGGCTTAAACGAAACCCGAACAGTCCGCAGCAGCCGACTGCATTGATAAAGGATGCGACTTTTGTATTATCAAAATATCCTGATGCACACCTGTTGCTGACCAGCACCACTATCGATGCCTATGGTCGAGCCAATATGATGGCATTGCATGAAGCGGTAAATGAGCGTGACCTGTTGCAGCAGGTGCTGGAAGGTAATGGTGCAGGCGGGGAAACCTTCGATAAGGATCTTATGCTCTGGTTTAATGGCTGGGCGACGCTGTTCTCTGCAGTGCACGTCTGCCTGGGAAATGTTTTTGAAGACGGTATCGAAACTATCCGAAAACGTCAGCAGAAAGATCCTTTGAGCAATGCTCTACATCGTTTTGACCTGCGCCTGCTGACGTACTATCGAGAGCAGTGCCAGGATCTTGATGCTATCATCGCAAGATCGACCAGTCCGCATCACCTGTTTCATACGATTACGGAAGAAGGCGCGATGCGGTTACATATGACCAGACGTCTGATAGAGGCCGACGGGCACAGAACTGAACAGGTGACCAATGACTAATGATCGAGGACCAGGGACCTCTTTATCTAAAAATGGTATTGCAGGTAAACCGAGTTGAAGTTACTGCCGCCTTTGATGCGTCCGAATGCTGATGAGGTTTCGAAGATCGAGGAACGGTGATGGATACCGATACCTAAGAACAGATCTTTCATCGATGGTGAACGGAACAGATCACCGATACTGAAATCAGCGGTGGCGTCGATATAGTTCATCAGCTTGCTGGAACGGTAACCTTTCCTGTCCATCTCTCTCTGCTCGAGATCACTGACGTGGTCGATATAGGACAGGCCTTCTGCCAGACCTATGCGCCAGTGAATCGGCCAGTTGATATTGAAGTAGGCTTTTATCCCCAGTGCATATTCATTGCTGGATTCTCCGAAGTAAGTGATCTCGCAGTCGCTGGTGCCGTTACAGGGGTTGTCGCCGAGGCCGACGAATTCGGGCGAATTTATACCTTGCCCCGGAGTGAGTGTCTGCTTGAATATATCTGCATTGTGATGATAGATGTAACCGGTGGTGATGTAGACATCGATCAGGTCAAAGCCAAACAGGTCGTCTGCAATAGGGTGGCCGTAAAATATGGATGTGATCTGGTTGTCCTGTTCATCGGCTTCCCAGTCGAAGGCAAGGATGTCACCGAAGTTAGATGGTGTGCCCCAGCCGTGGGCGACACGGATATAGGGTTTGGCTTTTAGAGAAGGGGCTTTGGCCCGGGTCTTGTCGTTGAAGAAGGCGATACCAAGATAGACTTCACCATAGGTCCCGTTGTCAATAAACTGTGAATCCCTGGCATTTTTATCCAGCGTTGTGAGCTGGGCACGGCCCAGCAGGTAGAAGTTGCTGGCCACATGGTAGCGGATCTCACTGCCTATGGTCAGGTCGACGCCGGCGCCGATCCGGTTATCGATGGTCTCTGCCGTGCTGACGGGCGGGGTGAAGCCATCAAGGCCGTAGTAATAGGCGTTAAAGCTGGCACTCTTGTAGCGCAGGGTCGCATAGGGGATAAGATCCCATGAGCCTGAATCCCAGTGGAAGCTGCTGTTCAATGTGCCGTAATAGCGATTCTCTGAATCACTCATCAGTTCGATAGAGCCAATCATGCCGTTATTATGACGGCGCTGCAGTTGTACGCCCAGGTCCAGTGCGCTGCCCCTTATCAGGTTTTGGTATTCAGCCGGGATGTCAAAATAACGGTAGCGGCTGATCAGGTTGAGCTGCCACTGGTTCTCATCATAGAGTTTGATGCCACCGGTCAGGCCCTTGATGAAAAAGATATCGCCATCATAAAACATCAGGGGGATAAAGTCGGCGACCTGCTCTTCCTCTGTTGCAAAGGGGATGCGGGCAATACGAAAACCGACAGCGATCCCCCAGTCTTTCTCGGCGACACCATCGGCGTCGCTTTCAGCAATAGCATTCGAGCTGGATAGCGCCATGCATAGTGCCAGGAATAGTGCCGGAAATAGTGCCGGAAATAGTGCATGGCACAGCGCCTGTAATGGGGTAATGATTATTTTGTTCATCTTTATTGTTTCAGTAGAAAGTTAACTTCCCAGTCCCACGCGGTTTTCACTATCGAGTCCAGATTAGCAAATTCCGGCTGCCAGTCTAATGCCTGTTTTGCCAGTGTGGCATCGGCGACCAGTACGGCCGGGTCGCCTTCGCGTCGTGGTTCGATCGTTACTTTAAAGTCTGCGCCGGAAACTGCCCTGGCGACATCAATCACCTGTTTTACCGAGAAACCTTTGCCATTACCCAGGTTGTACCTGGCGCTGGCATCGTTTTTTATCATCTGTTGCAGGGCAAGCGAGTGGGCGGTGCATAGATCATTGATGTGGATATAGTCACGGACACAGGTGCCGTCATCAGTGTCGTAATCATCGCCGAAGATTTTTATGTCTTCACGGCGGCCGGAGGCTGCCTGCAGGATCAGCGGGATGAGGTGAGTTTCTGGTATGTGCCGTTCACCGAGTTCGCCATCCGGGTCGGCTCCGGCTGCATTGAAATAACGCAGGCAGGTCGAGCGCAGGCCGTAGGCTCTGTCATAATCGTCCAGTACCTGCTCGATCATCAGCTTGGTGTGGCCATAAGGATTAATCGGCTGTTTGTTGTGCCTCTCATCGATAGGCGTGTAATCGGGTTCGCCGAAGATGGCGGCGGTGGATGAGAAGATAAAATTTTTCACCTCATGGCGAAGCATGGCATCCAGCAGGGTGAGGGTGCTGGCCACATTGTTATGATAATACATGGCAGGCTTAACGACTGACTCACCCACCTGGATAAACCCGGCGAAGTGCATGACCGCATCGATATCGCCATTTTTAAATATCGAGTCCAGTACCTTATCATCGCCCAGGTCGCCTTCGACGAACTCACCGTATTTAACCGCGTCACGATAACCATAACTCAGGTTGTCCAGCGTAATAACGTCGTTGCCGGCATTCGCCAGCTGTTTGACCATGTGTGAGCCGATATAACCGGCACCACCGACGACAAGTATCTTCATCTATTTTCCATCATGAACGTAAAAGCATATTTTGTGTGTGTATATTCTACTGTGATTGCGCTGTAGCTGTCTGTTGTTTATCAAAAAATATCATGACAGGGGCATCGGTATATGTCATTCAAGCGCGGTCTTTATGAATAATCATGGTGCACCGACGTCTAATGTTATGAGGTGTTGCTGTTAGATCTCCTGTTCGAGAGCAATGACAGTCTTAAGGGCACCTCTATTAATTGCTTATGTCCTCTGCGTGACCTGAAGCATGTAGCTGCAAGGCGTGAGCCGCAGCAGAATGG
>JADFWE010000047.1 GCA_015222915.1 Pseudomonadota bacterium
CAGCGTGGTTTTACCATGGTCAACGTGACCAATTGTGCCTACGTTTACGTGTGGTTTATTTCTTTCGAACTTTTCCTTAGACACTGCTATTACCTCTTCTTCAAATTAACATTAAATTGTTTTGTTAAAAATATTACTTACTAAAATCTATGCCGGGCCTCACATCAAACCGCCTATACCCGATCTCGTGAGTCACATTCCCGTCTTATGGGAAATAACGCCATCGGCAACCGCTTTTGGCGCTTCTGCGTATCGATCAAACTCCATCGAGTAGGTTGCCCTGCCCTGTGTTGCCGAGCGTAGCGATGTCGCATAACCGAACATCTCTGACAGTGGCACGGCAGCGCTGATATTCTTGCCTGCCGGCGTGTCTTCCATACCGCTGACGATGCCACGGCGTCTGTTCAGATCACCCATGACATCCCCCATGTAATCCTCGGGGGTAACCACTTCAACCTTCATCATCGGCTCAAGTATGCAGGGATCCGCCTCCAGCGCACCCTGCCTGAAACACATCGCGCCAGCGATCTTAAACGCCATTTCGCTCGAATCAACATCGTGATACGAACCATCGTAGAGCGCGACCCTGACATCCTCTATCGGGTAACCGGCAAGTACGCCGCTACGCATCTGTTCCTGCACGCCTTTTCCAACCGCCGGTATAAATTCTTTCGGTACCGCGCCACCGACAATCTCGTTAACGAACTCGTAGCCGGTTCCCGGCTCCTGCGGCTCGATACGAAGGTAAACATGGCCATACTGGCCGCGACCACCGGACTGACGGGCAAATTTGGCCTCGTGCTCGACCGTCTTTCGCAAGGCTTCGCGGTAGGCGACCTGCGGATTACCGACATTAGCATCGACACCGAATTCACGCTTCATACGATCGACGATGATCTCGAGATGCAACTCGCCCATACCCGAGATGATGGTCTGCCCCGATTCTTCATCGGTATGCACACGGAACGACGGGTCCTCATGCGCCAGCTTACCCAACGCAACACCCATCTTCTCCTGGTCCGCCTTGGTCCTCGGCTCTACCGCAACCGAGATGACCGGATCCGGAAAATCCATCTTCTCCAGTGTTATGATCGACTTCGGATCACACAGGGTATCACCGGTGGTGACATCTTTCAGCCCGATAGCTGCCGCGATATCACCCGCATACACTTCTTTAATCTCTTCACGACTGTTGGCGTGCATCTGTACGATACGGCCAACGCGTTCTTTTTTACCTTTTACCGGATTGTAGACAGTGTCACCGGTCTTCAGAACGCCCGAATAAACACGGAAAAAGGTCAGGTTGCCGACAAACGAATCTGTTGCAATCTTGAAGCCCAGCGCCGCAAACGGTGCTTTATCATCGGCAGGGCGCTCTGCCTCTGTCTCATCCTTATCATCGAGATGCCCGGTAATCGCAGGCACATCGACCGGTGACGGCATATACTCGATAAACGCATCAAGTAGCGCCTGCACACCTTTATTCTTGAACGCAGTACCACAAAATGTCGGCACCACTTCATTTGCCAGGGTCCTGATGCGTATACCCATCCTGACATCATCTTCGCTCAGCTCACCCGCTTCGAGATACTTATCCATCAGCTCTTCGTTGGCTTCAGCTGCCGCTTCTACCAGTATCTCGCGCTGCGCCTGACTGAGCTCGAGCAGATCATCAGGAATATCGCTCTCGACGAACTCCGACCCCATGTTCTCTTCTTTCCAGCGGATCGCCTTCATCCCGATGAGGTCGATCACGCCTTCAAAATTTTCTTCTGCGCCGATAGCGACCTGCATGGCAACCGGGTTAGCGCCCAGACGCTCCCTTATCTGTTCGAGCACACGCTGAAAATCGGCACCCGCACGGTCCATCTTGTTGACGAACGCCATACGCGGCACGTGATATTTATTCGCCTGCCGCCACACTGTTTCCGACTGCGGCTCGACACCGCCTACAGCGCAAAAAACGGCGCAAGCACCGTCCAGAACACGTAATGAGCGTTCGACTTCGATAGTGAAATCCACGTGCCCAGGCGTATCGATAATATTGATACGGTGCTCGTCATACTGGCCTTCCATGCCTTTCCAGAAACAGGTGGTCGCTGCGGAGGTAATGGTGATTCCGCGCTCCTGCTCCTGCTCCATCCAGTCCATGGTTGCGGCGCCGTCATGCACCTCACCTATCTTGTGAGATATTCCTGTATAAAACAGGATGCGTTCGGTAGTGGTCGTTTTGCCCGCATCAATGTGCGCCATGATGCCAATATTACGGTAGCGCTTGATCGGCGTGGTGCGAGCCATTGCTTATTACCTAACTACTCTATTACCTGAAAACGGTATTTCCTAACAGCAAAGCGCCCAACAGGAGCGCCTTGCTTTAAACCTTACTAAAAACCGCTGAAATACTACCAGCGGAAATGTGCGAAAGCTTTGTTCGCTTCAGCCATACGATGCGTGTCTTCACGTTTTTTAACCGCATTGCCGCGATTCTCTGAAGCATCCATCAACTCACCAGCAAGTTTCAACTGCATAGACTTCTCACCACGGTTACGCGCAGCATCGATCAACCAGCGCATTGCCAGTGTTGTACGACGATTCACACGTACTTCAACCGGCACCTGGTAAGTCGCACCACCGACACGGCGTGATTTAACTTCGACCATCGGCGCAACATTTTCCAATGCTTTATCAAGAACATCCATCGGCTCGCCCGCTGCCTTGTCATTGATACGATCAAGTGCGTTATACATGATAGTTTCTGCAACGGATTTCTTACCGCTCTTCATGATCATGTTGACGAATTTCGTGATCTGAGTGCTTCCGAACTTAGGATCTGGCAGCACTTCTCTTTTGGGGACTTCTCTTCTTCTTGGCATTAGATTTACTCTATAAACTTATACTTTTAATTTAGCGTTACTTGCGGTCATTGTGACAGCCAGTGAAGCCTGACATTAACTCTTAGGTCGCTTGGTACCGTATTTGGAACGACCCTGACGACGCGATTCAACACCCTGCGTATCGAGACTACCGCGGACCACATGATAACGCACACCCGGTAGATCTTTAACACGGCCGCCGCGGATCAGCACTACACTATGCTCCTGCAGGTTATGACCTTCACCACCGATGTAGCTCGTTACTTCAAAGCTATTGGTCAGACGCACACGAGCAACTTTACGCATCGCTGAGTTTGGTTTTTTAGGTGTTGTGGTATATACACGAGTACATACACCACGTTTCTGTGGGCACGCTTCCAGCGCTGGCACGTTGCTTTTTGCAACTTTGCTACGGCGAGGATTACGCACTAACTGGTTAATTGTTGTCATCTATAACTCCAAATTCCGCCAGCGTCGACCCGAAAACAATCAGATAATCAATCACTTAGCGGCGCCCGTTGGCACTTACTACGGGCTTAAAATAAACGACAGGCCCTGATAACACCCTGGATAATATCCCGGATAACATCTGGAGCCTGCCAAAAGAGGCGCAATTCTATGCTCACTGCCGGTAACTGTCAAGCCACCAGCAAGCGTAAAGGCGCTGTTATGCCCATGGAAGGGCGGTATATCGCAAAAAGCCATGGATGGTGATGCGATTTAAAAGCATTTTTCACCGCCGAGACGGTGAAAAATGGTTATTTCTATATCGGGCGTCCTGCCCGATGTTTCTTAAGCTATGCGTCCTGCTCAGGCTGCTCTGCTTCAGCTGGAGCAGTATCGACCGCATCAACGATCTCAGCAGGCATCTCTACATCATCCAGATCTTCAGTTGATACATCACTGATCGCTGCGCTGGCCTCTTCTTCAGTGATGAAAGCAGCTTCAAGATCCGCAGTGCGTTGCGCCTGACGGTCTTCGTGATAAGCCAGACCCGTTCCTGCAGGAATCAAACGACCCACGATAACGTTTTCTTTCAGTCCGCGTAACGGATCGCTGCCGCCTCGTACTGACGCTTCGGTCAGAACACGTGTAGTTTCCTGGAACGATGCTGCAGAGATAAAGGATTCGGTAACCAGCGAACCTTTGGTGATACCTAACAGTATCGGTTCAAATATCGCAGGCTCTTTACCTTCTTCCTTTAGCTGTTCACACTCATCGATAACACGGGTACGCTCGACGATCTCACCTTTCAGGTAGTTTGACTCGCCACCTTCGATGATCTCGCATTTACGCAGCATCTGGCGGATGATGACTTCGATGTGTTTATCATTGATCTTCACACCCTGCAGACGGTATACATCCTGGATCTCGTTAACCAGGTATTCAGCCAGCTCTTCCGCACCCAGCAGACGCAGGATATCGTGCGCACTGCGCTCACCATCGGCGATGACCTCACCCTGCTCTACGCGCTCACCTTCGAACACGTTGATGTGACGCCATTTCGGAATCAGTGTCTCCACCGCTTCCGAGCTGTCTTTGGTGATGACCAGACGCTGCTTGCCTTTGGTCTCTTTACCGAAGCTTACGACACCTGACGCTTCCGCCATGATAGCCGGTTCTTTCGGCTTACGGGCTTCGAACAGGTCGGCAACACGCGGCAGACCACCGGTGATATCGCGAGTTTTACTTGATTCTTGCGGGATACGGGCGATTACGTCACCGATCAATACATCACCACCATCTTCGATATTAATGATCGCACCGGAAGGCAGGAAGTAACGTGCAGGCTGCTCGGTACCGGCGATGTTCAGATCGATGCCTTTGGCATCGACCAGAGTGATCAGCGGACGCATATCTTTACCGGCGGTCGGACGCTGTTTCGGGTCGATGACAACGATAGAAGACAGACCGGTAACAGAATCCGTCTCTTTCTGTACGCTGATACCTTCGGCAAAATCAGTAAACTTAACCTTACCTTCCACCTCGGTAATGATCGGATGCGTATGCGGATCCCATTTCGCAACGATCTGACCGGCTGCAACCGCACCGTCTTCTTCGACAGCGATAACCGCACCATAAGGAATCTTGTACAGCTCACGCTCACGGCCTGACTCGTCGATCACACCCAGCTCACCGGAGCGGGATACCGCGACCAGACCGCCGCTGCTCTGTGGAACAACTTTGATGTTGTGCAGTCGAACTGTACCGGAAGTTTTAACGCTGATGCTGTTTGCTGCCGCAGAACGACTCGCTGCACCACCGATATGGAAAGTACGCATGGTCAGCTGCGTGCCCGGCTCACCGATAGACTGTGCTGCGATTACGCCGACCGCCTCACCATGGTTGACCAGGTGGCCACGAGCCAGATCACGACCGTAACACATAGAGCAGACGCCCTGTGTATTCTCACAGGTGATAACAGAACGAACGAAGATCTCGTCAATGCCCAGCTCATCCAGCTGCTCTACCCACTGCTCATCGAGCAGCGTACCGCGAGGGATCAGTATTTCATCGTCAGTATTTACCACATCGCGTGCAACTACACGACCCAGCACCAGGTCACTGAGCGGCATGACGACATCACCGCCTTCGATGATCGACTGTACCAGCATGCCTTTTTCGGTCTCACAGTCTTTCTTCAGGATAACCATGTCCTGAGCAACGTCGACCAGGCGACGTGTCAGGTAACCGGAGTTCGCTGTTTTCAGCGCGGTATCGGCCAGACCTTTACGAGCACCATGGGTAGAAATAAAGTACTGCAGTACGTTCAGACCTTCACGGAAGTTCGCCGTAATCGGTGTCTCAATGATCGAACCGTCCGGTTTCGCCATCAGACCACGCATACCGGCCAGCTGACGGATCTGCGCGGCAGAACCACGGGCACCGGAATCGGCCATCACGAAGATATTGTTGAACGAAGGCTGCTCAACCATATTACCTTCAGCATCTTCGACTTCCATGGTGCTGAGTTTATCCATCATGGCTTTCGCCACCGCCTCATTCGCATGAGACCAGATATCAACCACCTTGTTATAACGCTCGCCATTGGTCACCAGACCGGAGGCATATTGCTCCTGAATCTCTTTTACTTCAGCTTCCGCACCTTCAAGCAGTGTTGATTTCTCTTCCGGGATGACCATATCGTCGATACAGATAGAGATGCCTGAAACGGTAGAATATCTGAAACCGGTGTACATCAGCTGATCAGCAAAGATAACAGTCTCTTTCAGACCGACCTGACGGTAACAGGAGTTGATCAGATTGGAGATCGCTTTTTTACCCAGATCCTGATTCACCAGCTCGTAAGGGATACCGGCTGGAATGATCTCAGATAAAATCGCACGGCCGACAGTAGTATCGATCACTGTAAATTTTTCTACCAGCTCACCGTCATCATCGAACACGACTTCTTTGATACGGGCTTTTACTTTCGCCTGCAGATCAGCTTCACCAGCGTCATAAGCACGATGCACCTCGTCAACATCAGCAAAGACCATGCCTTCGCCTTTTGCATTGACCGATTCACGTGTCATGTAATACAGACCCAGTACGATATCCTGCGATGGTACGATGATCGGGTCGCCGGATGCAGGCGACAGGATGTTGTTCGTCGCCAGCATCAGGGTACGTGCTTCCAGCTGTGCTTCGATAGACAATGGCACGTGTACCGCCATCTGGTCACCGTCGAAGTCAGCGTTGAACGCTGTACAGACCAGTGGATGCAGCTGGATCGCTTTACCTTCGATCAGTACCGGCTCAAACGCCTGGATGCCGAGTCTATGCAGGGTTGGCGCACGGTTAAGCATGACCGGATGTTCACGGATGACCTCATCGAGGATGTCCCATACTTCTGTACCTTCCTTCTCAACCATCTTCTTCGCAGCTTTGATGGTGGTCGCCAGGCCCCGACGCAATAATTTGTTAAAGATGAACGGCTTGAATAGTTCCAGCGACATCTTCTTCGGCAGACCACACTGGTGCAACTTGAGCGTAGGACCAACCACGATCACCGAACGACCGGAATAGTCGACACGCTTACCCAGAAGGTTCTGACGGAAGCGGCCCTGCTTACCTTTGATCATGTCAGCCAGTGATTTCAACGGGCGCTTGTTGGTGCCGGTGATAGCACGACCGCGACGACCGTTATCCATCAGTGCATCGACAGATTCCTGCAGCATACGCTTTTCATTACGCACGATGATATCAGGCGCATACAGCTCTAACAGACGTTTCAGACGGTTATTACGGTTGATCACGCGGCGGTACAGATCATTCAGGTCAGAGGTCGCAAAACGACCGCCGTCCAGAGGTACCAGCGGGCGAAGATCTGGCGGCAGAACCGGCAGGATGGTCATAATCATCCACTCAGGACGGTTACCTGAAGCGACGAATGACTCGACCAGTTTCAGGCGCTTCGCCAGACGTTTCAGCTTGGTCTCAGACTTAGTTGCACCCATGTCTTCACGGATCTGGATCCTTTCTTCTTCCAGCACCAGGCTCTTCAGCATCTCGTGAACGGCTTCTGCACCCATACGGGCATCAAACTCGTCACCGTGCTCTTCGATGGCTTCCAGATAAGATTCATCGGTCAACAGCTGACCTTTTTCCAGCGTGGTCAGACCCGGCTCGATAACAACAAATGCTTCGAAATAGAGGATACGCTCGATCTCACGCAGGGTCATATCCAGCAGCAGGCCGATACGTGATGGCAGTGATTTCAGGTACCAGATGTGCGCGACCGGGCTGGCAAGATCGATATGACCCATACGCTCACGACGCACTTTTGATTGCGTAACTTCGACGCCACACTTCTCACAGACCACACCGCGGTGCTTCAGACGTTTGTATTTACCGCATAGACACTCGTAGTCTTTTACCGGGCCAAAGATCTTGGCACAGAACAGACCGTCGCGTTCCGGCTTGAATGTACGATAGTTGATGGTTTCCGGTTTTTTAACTTCACCGAATGACCAGGACTGAATCTGCGCGGGTGACGCAAGACTGATTTTAATCGCGTCAAAATCTTCATTCTGGCCTGGTTGTTTAATGAGCTTAAGTAAATCTTTCATTGCCCTTAATCCTGTCTGTTTCTAGCTAGTTAAAGCTGGTTTAATATGGTTTCGCTATGCCGGCCCCGTCGAGCCTGTGTTACTGGAGTTAGTCGTTAAGACTTGTTCTCCAGTTCCAGCTCAATGTTGATACCTAAAGCACGGATCTCTTTAAGCAACACATTGAATGATTCCGGCATTCCCGGCTCCATATGATGATTACCATCAACAATGTTCTTGTACATCTTGTTACGACCCGCCACGTCATCAGACTTAACGGTTAACATTTCCTGCAAGGTGTAGGCAGCACCGTATGCTTCCAGTGCCCACACTTCCATCTCACCGAAGCGCTGACCACCGAACTGGGCTTTACCACCCAGTGGCTGCTGTGTTACCAGGCTGTAAGGACCGGTAGAACGTGCATGCATCTTGTCATCGATAAGATGGTTCAGTTTCAGCATGTACTTGTAACCGATAGTCACAGGGTTATTAAATTTCTCACCGGTACGACCATCAAACAATGTGGTCTGACCGCTGATCGGCAGGCCTGCCAGTTCCAGCATACGATGGATCTCTTTTTCTTCAGCACCATCGAATACCGGTGTCGCCATCGGTACACCTTTACGCAGGTTGTGCGCCAGATCCAGCAGCTCTTTGTCGCTGAATGACTTCAGGTCCACTTTCTTCTCATTGTGGTTGTATATCTGATCGAGGAACTTGCGTATCTCGGCAACCGATTTCTTCTCATCCAGCATTTTGCCGATGACATCACCCAGACCTTTCGCTGCCAGACCCAGATGAGTCTCCAGGATCTGACCAACGTTCATACGTGACGGTACGCCCAGCGGATTGAGGATGATATCGACCGGTGTGCCGTCTGCGGTATGCGGCATATCTTCAACCGGTACGATGATTGAGACCACACCCTTGTTACCATGACGACCCGCCATCTTGTCACCCGGCTGCATGCGACGTTTGACGGCCAGGTAAACCTTGACCATCTTCAGTACGCCCGGCGCCAGATCATCACCAGCAGTCAGTTTTGCTTTCTTCTCAGCGAAGTAAGCATCCAGCAACTCACGCTGCTCTTTATGCTGCTTGGAAAGGCCTTCGATACGTGCATTATCGTCATCATTCTTCAGGCGGATCTGCGACCAGTCTTTGTGATCCAGGTCCTTCAGATAAGCGGCCGTAATCTTGCTGCCAGCTTTCAGACCTGCAGGTCCGCCAGCTGCCTCTTTACCGACGAAGACATTTTCCATACGGGCAAACAGATCTTCTTCGATGATCAGCCATTGCGCATCGACATCTTTTTTCACAGAGATGATCTCCTGCTCTTCGATCTCGATGGCACGTTTATCTTTCTCTACACCGTCACGGGTAAACACCTGAACACCGATAACGGTACCGTAGGTGCTGGCACCGACGCGCAGCGATGAATCTTTCACATCAGAGGCTTTTTCACCGAAGATGGCACGCAGCAGTTTTTCTTCTGCAGTCAGCTGTGTCTCGCCTTTCGGTGTCACCTTACCGACCAGGATGTCGCCCGGTTTTACTTCAGCACCGACGTAGACCACACCGGACTCGTCCAGTTTCGATAACAGGCTCTCGCTGACGTTTGGAATATCAGCAGTGATATCTTCTGCACCCAGTTTGGTATCACGGGCGACACTGCTCAGCTCCTGGATATGGATAGTAGTGTAACGGTCCTCTTCGACGACACGCTCCGAAATGATGATGGAATCCTCGAAGTTGTAGCCGTTCCATGCCATGTAAGCCACCAGCATGTTCTGACCCAGTGCCAGCTCACCCATATCGGTAGATGGGCCGTCAGCGATGATATCGCCACGTGCGACCTTGTCACCGACACGCACCAGCGGACGCTGATTGATACAGGTGTTCTGATTCGAACGGGTGTATTTTGTCAGGTTGTAGATATCGACACCGGTAGCGCCGTCAGCGGCTTCATCGTCGTTCACACGGATAACGATACGGCCGGCATCGACTGAATCGATAAGACCACCGCGGGTAGCAACAACCGAAGCACCGGAGTCATGCGCAACCGCACGCTCCATGCCGGTACCGACCAGCGGTTTGTCAGCACGTAACGTCGGCACCGCCTGGCGTTGCATGTTTGATCCCATCAACGCGCGGTTAGCATCGTCATGTTCGAGGAACGGAATCAGCGACGCCGCTACCGATACGATCTGACGTGGCGATACGTCCATATACTGAACGTCTGCAGGCGGAGCCAGTGAGAACTCGTTCTTATGACGGCAGGAAACCAGCTCATCGGTCAGCTTGCCCTTGTTATTCATAGTGGCATTCGCCTGTGCGATAACAAAAGTACCTTCCTCGATCGCTGAAAGGTAATCGATGTCCTGTGTAGCCACACCTTTTACCACTTTGCGGTAAGGCGTTTCCAGGAAGCCGTAAGAGTTGGTACGTGCGTAAACAGACAGCGAGTTGATCAGACCGATGTTCGGTCCCTCAGGCGTCTCGATCGGACATACTCGACCATAATGAGTCGGATGTACGTCGCGCACTTCAAAACCGGCACGCTCACGGGTCAGACCACCAGGGCCTAAAGCCGAGATACGACGTTTGTGGGTGACTTCAGATAATGGATTATTCTGGTCCATGAACTGAGACAGCTGGCTTGAACCGAAGAATTCTTTTACTGCTGCTGCAACAGGTTTCGCGTTGATCAGCTCCTGCGGCATCAGGCCATCCTGCTCTGCTGTTGTCAGGCGCTCTTTAACTGCGCGCTCGACACGGACCAGGCCAACACGGAATACGTTTTCAGCCATCTCGCCAACACTACGGATACGGCGGTTACCCAGATGATCGATATCATCGACCGTACCGCTGCCGTTACGGATAGCGACAAGCTCTTTGACCACTGACAGGATATCGGAAGCATCACCTAACTGCTCAACCAGCTGTTTTGCAAAGTCATCTTTACGGCTGCTGAAGTGACGACCATCATAAAGCACACCCGGTCCTTCAGAGGTATCGCGCTGCAGGCGGCGGTTGAACTTCATACGACCCACGGTAGAGATGTCATAACGGTCTTCAGAGAAGAACAGGTTATTGAACAGGTTCTCTGCTGCGTCTTTTGTTGGTGGTTCGCCGGGACGCATCATACGATAGATCTCGATCTGCGCTTCCAGCCTGGTGGTCGTGCTATCGACAGCCAGTGTATTCGATATGAACGGGCCGGTATCCAGGTCGTTAGTGTAGATAACCTGAACACTCTTGATGCCTTTTTCCTGAACGAAGGCGATCAATTCTTCGGTAAACTCGGCATTCGCCGGTACCATGACCTCACCTGTCTCTTCGTCGATCAGGTCTTTCGCCAGTACTTTGCCTACAAGATAATCAATCGGCGCTTTCAGCTTGGTGATTTTTTTCTTCTCCAGCAGCTTGATGTGACGCATGGTCACACGCTTGCCGGTCTCGACGACAACCTCTTTACCCGCTGTGATATCGAAACTTGCAGTATCACCACGCAGACGTTCAGGCACCAGTTCGAAACTCACACCGTCTTTGGTAAAAGTGTATTCGATACTGTCGAAGAAGATCTCCAGGATCTCTTCGTTGTTATAACCCAGTGCGCGCAGCAGAACCGATGCTGGTAATTTACGACGACGGTCGATACGGACAAAGACCGCATCCTTGGGATCGAACTCAAAATCCAGCCATGAACCACGGTAAGGGATAACGCGAGCTGAATACAGAATCTTACCTGATGAATGGGTCTTACCTTTATCATGATCGAACAGCACACCCGGTGAACGATGCAACTGCGACACGATGACACGCTCTGTACCATTGATGACGAAAGTACCGTTGCCCGTCATCAGAGGCATCTCGCCCATGAAGACTTCCTGCTCTTTTACTTCCTTCGGTGTCGTCTTCTTCTTGTTATCTTTATCATAGATCTCAAGACGCAGGACGACGCGCAGCGGTGCCGCATAGGTCATACCGCGAAGCTGACATTCTTTTACGTCGAATACCGGTTTGCCCAGCCTGTATTCAACAAACTGCAGCTTCACATGACCAGAGTAACTAACGATCGGGAAGACTGATTCAAACGCGCCTTGCAGACCCGTACTTAAGCGTTGCGCTGCCGTTTTTTCTGATTGCAGAAAACCACGGAATGAATCAATTTGCATTGATAACAAATAGGGAACATCCAGCACGGGTGGACGCTTACCGAAATCCTTGCGGAGTCTTTTTTTCTCGGTAAAAGAGTATGTCATCAGTCTTCCTCGTATAAACTTAATTTATTTGACATAGTTATCATAAATAATCGTCATCGACGGCTATTATCGTAACTACTGTTTTTTAGCTACCGGCCTACTGCACCGGCAAACTTATCAATCTGTATCGGTTTTTGAGTATGATTCGTCAGCTGAGCGAAAAACGTCCGGCTCAATAAATCATAGAAACGGAAAAAGGCCGAGATACACTGCTGTTTTTAGCAGTGTATCCAGCCTGAACCGTCGCTGATCCGATCAATCAGCGTAGCGCTACTATTTAAGTTCGACAGATGCGCCAGCTTCTTCAAGTTGCTTCTGTACTTCTTCAGCTTCACCTTTGCTTGCAGCTTCTTTAACAGTAGTAGGCGCGCCTTCTACTGCGTCTTTCGCTTCTTTCAGACCTAAGCCAGTGATCGCACGAACAGCTTTAATAACGGCAACTTTGTTAGCGCCAAAACTTGTTAATACGACATCAAACTCGTCTTTGACAGCAGCAGCTTCACCAGCGTCACCGCCAGCAGCAGGCGCAGCAGCTACAGCAGCCGCTGCAGATACACCAAATTTTTCTTCCATTGCTTCGATAAGCTCAACAACTTCCATTACGGTCATACTTGAAATAGTTTCTAGAATATCGTCTTTAGAAACAGCCATGATAATTCTCCGGTTAAATATTAAATATAAATTTTAAAGATATAAAGTAGCGTTGGTTACTACGAATTAGCCTCTTTTTGATCACGTACAGCAGCCACAGTGCGAACCATTTTCGCAGGGACTTCGTTGATTGTACGAACAAGTTTCTCAGTAGGCGCTTTCATCACTGCCATCAACATTGCAATCGCCTGATCGCGTGTTGGCAATTTAGATAAAGCCTCCAGCTGTTCGATAGGTAAAACTTCACCACCAATAGCAATAACCCTGGCGATCAGTTTGTCATTATCTTTTGAAAAACCCTTGATGAGACGAGCGGCTGCACCTGGATCTTCCTGTGAGAACGCCATGATCAGCGGTCCGACAAGTGATTCCTGCATACACTCAAACTCAGTACCTTCAACTGCACGTCTGACCAGTGTGTTCTTGGCAACACGAAGATAAACACCTTCTTTACGTGCCTGAACACGTAGGTCGGTCATCTCATCAACGGTCATGCCACGGTATTCAGCTGCTACAGCTGAAAGCGCACTGGCGGCAATCGTAGAAACTTCAGCGACAATAGTTTTCTTGCTCTCAAGATTTAGTGCCACTATAGCTCTCCTGTTAAAGCCGGAATTAATAATTCAAGTATTAATAATTTAAAGTTCAAACCATTAACCCAGCCAAGTAAAACAAGTCACACGACATGTGTGACCCATACAAAGGTGCTCCCCTCTTTATTATCAAGGCGAGATTCACCATCTACGTAGGAAATTAAATAAACCTCTCCGGAATCACTTCCATCAGGATCTACACCTACGGTCTCTGACGACACCGATGAGTTATTCACTTACTCGGCTGTCAAATCTTCGCCACAACCCTGCACGCAGGATTACAACAAATTCGCTATCGAAGCTGTCATGGCGAAAAAAACGCCGGTGATCCAACTACGATATGTATATCTC
>JADFWE010000339.1 GCA_015222915.1 Pseudomonadota bacterium
AGCTCGCTTTCCAGTAGCTGAGTAAATTTGTCAGCGGTTACCGGCCGGCTAAAATAATATCCCTGTACTTCATCGCAGTCGAATGCTTCTAACAGTTCCAGCTGTTCGGCATTTTCTACGCCTTCAGCTATCACCGTGATGCCGAGTTTATGTCCCATCGAAATGATGGCAGAAGTGATCGATTGATCGTCGCTGTTGTCGATGAGGTCATTGACGAAGGAGCGGTCAATTTTCAGGTGGCTTATCTTAAGCTGTTTCAGGTAGGTCAGCGAAGAATAGCCAGTGCCAAAGTCATCGAGCGACAAGGTTATACCGGCGTTATTGAAAGTCCTGAAATTGCCGCTCATCCGGTCAAGATCTTTCATGATCATGCTTTCGGTTATCTCCAGCTCAAGAGATTGAGTGTCCAGCCCAACCTCGTCCAGTGTCTTAATGATCTCCACTGCCAATGTTCTTTTTTCCAGCTGCCTTGCTGAAAGGTTGACGGCGATCCGGAAGTCTTTTGAGTATTGTCTGATCCATTCTTTTGCCTGCTGACAGGCTGTTGCCAGAACCCAGTCACCGATCTCCAGGATGAGCCCGGTCTTTTCTGCGATGGAAATAAAATCTGACGGGTTGATGAGCCCCTGTTGCGGGTGTTGCCACCTTATCAACGCTTCAGCGCCGATGATTTTCCGCGTTTCTATGTTGATCTTGGGCTGGTAGTAGATGACAAATTCATCATTGTTGATGGCAGATCGCAGGCCCTGTTCGATAAATTTTCGTTTTATGAGTGACTCTTGCATGCCTTCAGTAAAAAACTGGTAACAGTTTTCACACTTGTCCTGCAGTATATTTCTGGCAGTATGAGCATTCTTGATAAGATCATCAGCCTTGTGACCATCCTGCGGGTACTGGCTTATACCGATGCTGGCAGTGACATAAGATTCCTGCGGTTCGATCTGGATCGGTTGCCTGAGTTTATCGAGGATGTTCTCAGCTACGTCCTTAACTCCACGACAGGTGCTGGCACATTCGATCAGCTGGACAAATTCATCATCATTGAACCGGACCAGTGTATCGTTGCTGCCCAGCTCGTCCTTTAACCGGTCGCTGATATTTTTTAGTAGCTCGTCACCGTAGCTATAACCGAACATATCATTAATGTCTTTTAGTTCGTTGATGCCGATGAATAGCAGTGCTAATTTCTGACCTCGGGCTTTTGCTTTTTCGATGGTATCGTGGAGTTTGCCGGTAAAATAGTTTCGGTTGGGCAGGGAGGTGAGCTCATCGTGGAACGCGATGTGTGAGAGCTCTTTGGAGCGTACATCAATAAAGTTAAACAGTCCCTCAGAGACGATCTCAAAAAAGTCCGGCGCTGGTGTGGTTAATGTTTTCGTCGAAGCAGAAGGTTGAATTGTATTGGTTTCCTTCAGTGCGATGATGGTCGAGCTGAAGTTGAGGAAGCGGTGCTGCTTATGGCTGGTATAGAACTCACCGAGCGTGAAAAAACCACAATAGGGTGCTACGTTGCTGAGAGACTCGATCTCATATTCGACGACGTTCCGTGGCAGGAAGAGTTTACGTCCTTCGCAGTAGTACGACAGTATAACGTCAGGTGTGCCAATATTGTTGATGATATTCTCTGGCAGGTTGTTTTGCTCGAGTATGGTGCTCGGGTTACCGTAACCGATAAAGACGCTATCACCATTTTCCACGTTGCCGGAGACGATGAAAGATTCTCCATCGAGGCCAATGATGCCCCGGGCAAACATGAATTCATCACGTTTTATTATCAATGGAAAAGCTGAGCCTATGCCGGGTAGCGAATCAACGACGCGCTTGCCGAGATAGTGTCTGAACAGGCTGAGGGGGGTCTGTTCGGAGATGCTTTCTACCAGGTTACCACTGGATCGCGTGATGGTGAACTGCTGACCTACGGGTTGCCAGCCGAAAGAGTTGTCACGGTAGACTTCCAGCTGATCTGAATTTAAGCTCAGGATCACCGCGCCGTGTGGAATAATCTTTGTACCGACGATGATGAAAGTATCAGTAAAAGTCGGTGTGGCTGCAATGCCACCTGCGATAAGTAGATCTTCCCTGTACTCAGAGATGCCATCGATGAATTGCTCGCCGTTTATCGAACTTGCATCACAAAAACTGATAAGTAACCGGGTATCTGATCTGACGGTCTGTTCGGCTAAATGATAACCGGTTATTTTACTGTCTTCCTGGTTCTCGCTATAAGCGAGCTGCAGCGTGGTAGAGGTAAAGCCTAATACAGAGAGGGTTATATAATCGTTGCCACGGATCGTTGCGGTATCGATAGTCTCATCGCTTGATGCGCCAATGATGGTGGCATCTGGCAGATATTCAGCAATCTTATCCAGGACTGTCTGCAGGTGTTGAAGATCTTCTGTTGCTGAAAATACCTGAATAAGTATTTCAGGGTATTGTTTGCTGCTTTCGAAGTCAGCGTTGCGGGGAACTTCACCTGTACCGAGTGAGATAGTATTCACAAACATCGTATGTAATCCGTTTACATTAATGAACGTAAATTATTCTAGCATAAGAAACCTTATGTGGATTTGATGATTATATGAAGATATGGCAGGAATCTTTAAGCAGTAGGTGGGGTCACACTCTGGCGAGTATCCTGTCGCATTCGTCGATATAGGCACTTCGCCCGAACAGAAACTGCCAGCGCGAACCGCCGCACTGTCGCCACAATACCGCTGAGCGGATACCGGCCAGCAGTAATGACCTTACCTTGCTGGCATTGTTTTCACTACTGAGATAAGGCTGTTCACCGCTGACGATGATCTTCGGCCCGAGCGTGCTGATGGTGTCTTTATACAGTTCGCCCAACTTGGCAAAGGTGTTCTCATGGCCCAGTGAAAAGAATTCGAACTTGGACTCTATCCTGTTCAGTCTCTGGCTGAGTTCCTCCAGAACGGCCGGGCTCGCGCTTAACTTTTTCTCCAGCATGATCAGCGAGATAACATATTTTGTTATTTCGATATCACGGCTTGATCTGTCCGTAAGGTGCTGCTGCAGGACTTTAACACCGTGCTGGACATCTGCGACACTGCCATAAACTTCTTCGACCGTATTGGCGTCAAAGCGAAACAGGGTCTCGATGCAGGTTTCGACATGCGCGCTGTTCACCTTGCCGGTATTGGCAATCTGCTTGACCAGAGAGGCCGCCTGATAGATGCCGGCAAGTGCCAGTGTCTGGTCGTATTTACTATGAGTCATCAGCTTATGCTTATAAAATTATTCATTATTCATTATTCATTATTCGTTATTCATTGCTTCTATCACGCCGCCGCCAAGACAGACCTCGCCTTCATAGAAAACGATCGACTGCCCGGGCGTTATCGCACGTTGTGGCTCATCGAATACCACTTTGTATCTCAGCCCGTCATTTTTTATCAGGGTACATTGCTGGTCACTTTGACGGTAGCGGATCTTTGCGCTCAGATGTCTGTTTTCCGGTTCCTGTTCAGCGATCCAGTTGATGTCACCGGTTTCCAGTACATTGTTAAACATCGCCGGGTGATTATGCCCCTGTGCTACTTTTAATATGTTATTGATCAAGTCCTTTTCAACCACGTACCATGGTTCTTCATCGCTGTCTTTTAGACCGCCGATACCCAGACCTTTTCGCTGACCGAGCGTGTAGTACATCAGCCCGTTATGGCTACCGACGACGTCGCCATCTACGTTACGTATCTCACCTGGTCTGGCCGGTAGATATTGCTCCAGGAAGGTGTTAAAGCGTCGCTCACCGATAAAGCAGATACCCGTGCTGTCTTTTTTATCGTGGGTTATCAGGTCATTGTCTTTCGCCATCTGCCTGATAACCGGTTTGTCGTATTCGCCGATGGGGAACAGGGCGTGTGACAGCTGGTACTGATTTAAGGCGTGCAGGAAGTAACTCTGATCCTTGTTGCTGTCACTGCCGCGCAACAGTAGTGTTTTTGAACCGGAAGACATGCCGATGCGTGCGTAATGTCCGGTTGCTATCTTTTCCGCCCCCAGCGTTTGTGCGTGTTCTAAAAAGGCTTTGAACTTTATCTCTTTATTGCACAGGATATCAGGGTTCGGTGTGCGCCCGGCGCTGTATTCATCGAGGAAATGTTTGAAAACCCGGTCCCAGTATTCACTGGAGAAATTGATGGTATGTAACTTTATACCGAGGGTATCACAGATGGCGGTAGCGTCGTTCAGATCAACAGCAGCAGCGCAGTATTCATCGTCATCATCTTCTTCCCAGTTTTTCATGAACAGGCCTTCGACATCATAACCCTGTTCGATCAGCAGCAGGGCTGCGACCGAGGAGTCTACACCGCCTGACATTCCGACTATGATCTTCTGTTTTGACATGAGTGGCCGTACTCAGGGTACGTTGATCAGCATATCCAGCGGATAACGTTTACCGGCGAGATAGTCATCGATACAGTTGATCACCATCGGGCTGCGCAGGATCAGCGAATCGGCGAGCAGCTCCTCGCGTGTCTTCCATACAGCAGCGATGATGCCGTCATCAAGCGCCTGTCCGGCATCGTGGTTCCTACAGCTGCCACAGACCGCGAAACGGAGGAATGTTTCACCGTTCTCAGGGTGTTTCCACAGGTAGATGCCGGTCACGGCTTCCGGGACAAACTGCCAGGCAGATTCTTCCTGTGTTTCGCGGATGACTGCATCGATCAGGCCTTCATCAGGATCCAGGTGGCCCGCCGGCTGATTGAACACGTGTTCGCCATCGACCAGTTCTTCGACCATAAGAAATTTGTTATCGCGTTCGATTATTGCAGCGACGGTGGCGTGAGGTTTCCAGACCATTATTTTTATTGAATAGTTAGGGGGAAAGAATCAGGAGGTTATTTGTTAAAATTTCGTTTCGTTGAACGGCGCTTGAGTACCATATAACGCCACAGGTTCTGTATGCCGAAATACCCGATCAGACTGCTGATCGATGCCACGGTGAAGCAGCCTACAAGAAATGGCTTCCAGCTCATTGATAATTCGTTGAGCAGCCAATCGAAGGTGAGTTCGAAACTGAAATCTGTTGCCGGTTCACCGATGATCCAGGTGCCGACCAGGTAGGCAAAATAGAACATCGGCGTAATCGTTACCGGATTCGTGATCCATACCAGTGCGACCGAGATAGGCAGATTGGTGCCGACCAGTATAGCGGTGCCTGCTGCCAGCGCCATCTGGAAGGGGACAGGCATCCAGGCAAAAAACAGGCCGACGGCAAATGCACCGGCAACAGAGCGCCGGTTCAGGTGCCACAGGTTCGGATCGTGCAGCCAGTCACCGAATATCTGAAGCGATTTATTTTCTTTGATCGTCTGAGGTGATGGCAGAAATCGTTTGAAAAACTTGCGCGGCATGGTTAGTTTTTGTGAAATTCAGATTGTTGATGGGAAAGCAGCGAATAAAGTAAAGGTAGCAGGCGCTGTCATGTACGCATTATAACCTTTTACTTATTTGCTTGCTTTGTCTGAAGCATTGTTGATGCAAATATTTTTGCATACGGCCATCGCTTATAAATCACCTGTTGTTAATATCTTTCCTGAGTGTAATATTCAGCTCAGGACCTTTGATTAGTTAGAGGTGCCCTTTAAGGTTAACAGGAGTTGTTTTAAATGGAATTTAGAGCAGGGATGTTTATCTATGCACTCGCTTTTTTGCTGGGCACGCTCATGGCTCAGCAACTATCTGTATTGCCAGAGCCCTGGTCTCTGTTTGTAATTTCAGTTGCAGCCGGTATGTTCTGCCTGCTGGTCTACCGCATTTATACTCGACAGAGCGATCAGAAATTAAAGTCATATTATACTTTAACAATATCATTTATAATATTGATATTAATAGGATTTAACTATTCGGTTCTTTATGCTGTGTCAGCACTGGACTCTCGTCTGGACAAATCATATATCGGCAAGAGTCTCATCATCAGGGGCCAGGTATCAGGTCTGCCATCGACCAGTAGCAAGGTTCAGCGCTTTGAATTCGAGATAGAAAGTTATCGGCTGAAAGAGGGTTCTGGGTCGGGTGATCATGAAGTAAATCCTGACGTCAGCCTGGTGGCGTCTTCATCAGGTAATTTTCCACAGAAAGTGCGCCTGAGCTGGTATTACGGTGAAACGGTAAATGCAGGTGAGACGTGGCAGTTAGAAGTCCGCC
>JADFWE010000340.1 GCA_015222915.1 Pseudomonadota bacterium
ACTATCAGCAGGGCAGGCACCGGTTTATGCTCAAACAGGCGCTGGCCTATGATAATAACACCGATAATAATGCCAGCCTCGAATCGACAGAGGTACAGGGTGATCGCTTATATATCCCCTGTAATGCAGGTGTGTTAATCGTCACTTACACTGATAAGATGGGCCACTAATCCAAACTACGAATCTAAACTGCTGGTCTAGACCGGTTACGCTTATGTCAGAATCTGCTCCGCAACAATATCAGCTGATCGAAACCCGGCTGCAGGAAAAACTCGATAACGGCACTACCCGCTGTAACCTGTGTCTATGGCGCTGCAAGATCGGGCATGGACAGCGTGGTTTCTGTCAGGCGCATGTCAATCGTGATGGCACTTTATACAATCTCTCATACGGTATCCTGTCTTCCATCGATATCGATTACATAGAAGAAAAACCGGTCAAACATTATCGTCCGGGTACAAAAGTTATGTCGGTAGGCAGCTATGGCTGCAGTTTTCGCTGCGGCGGCTGTCATAATCTCGAGATATCATGGGGTGTCGAGACGCTGGACGAGCTGGCGAAAGGTAAGTCCACGGAGGTCTGGGTTCCGCCGCAGAAACTGGTCGATTCAGCACTGAGAGCAGGTGTGCAGGGTATTGCCTTCACCTATTCCGAACCAGCTGTATGGCTGGAGTATGTGCTGGACGTCTGTGAGCTGGCACATGAGGCAGGACTGTATACCGTGTATGTATCGAACAGTTTTGTTACCGATGAGGCGCTGGAACTCATAGCCGGCAAGATAGATGTATTATGTTCAGACATCAAGAGTATGTCGGATGATTTCTATGCTGATATCTGTCGCCCGGCAAAGGTGGAGCAGGTACTGGCTTCGATCAAAAAAGCTCATGACCTTGGTATCCACGTTGAAACCAGAACGAATATCATCCCTGGAAAAAATGATGATCCACAGGAACATTACGAGATTGCCTGCTGGATTCGGGACAATCTTGGTGTAGACAGCCCCTGGCATATCACGCGATTTTTCCCTGCCTACAAACTCAGCGATGTACCTGCAACACCGGAGTACATGCTGTTCGATGCCGAAGAGCAGGCAAAACGTGCAGGGCTAAATCACGTTTACGTGTATAATGATAAGGGTTGTGACTGCGCGACGGAGAACAGACCGATCGAGGTTTATCTCGACAGTACGGCCGAAGAGTTACACCAGATAAAACAATGTGCTGCTAGCTGCTGTGGCGATGACGGCATATTGTTGAAAAAATATGAAGAACAAAATACAGATAACGAAAGTTTTAAAGATCAGGAATAGAGGTTAACAATGGCAAAAACAGTTCAGTGTGTGGTTTTAAAAGTAGAAGCAGAAGCGATGGACGCACCACCACATCCGGGTGAATTAGGTATCCGCATCTATGAGAACGTCTCCAAAGAAGGCTGGAAACAATGGCTGGAAAGACTGACCACTATTATCAATGAAAACGGTCTGAACACTGCCGACCCTAAAAATCTCGAACTGATCGAAAAACACATGCTCGGTTTCTTCTTCGATGAAGGTGACTATGGTCAGGTACCTGCAGGTTTCAATGCAGGCGGTGACGGCGGTAAGAAGTAGTACAGATTTTACAGGCTGATGTCAGTAGCTCGCCGATAACTTAGGTCCAACATTCGTAACCGACACAAAGGCGACATCCACAAGGATTAAAAAACTTCACCGCCGAGGCGCAGAGACGCCGAGGAAAAGCTTTTAGTTTTC
>JADFWE010000341.1 GCA_015222915.1 Pseudomonadota bacterium
ATCATGCGGTAGACACCGGGTTTGCTGGTGACGTTTTTCAGGAAGGCGGAAGAATCGAAGACCTCGGCCACGGGCGTTGTGCTGGTGTTTGATTCTTCTGTTGATGCCATGAAGGCGAGTTTACCATCGGGTGGAGGAGAAGTTGGCAGTTTACAGTTGGCAGCAGGCAGTTAAAAGCGCTGGTTTTGTAGGGTTGGTACACTGCCCACTACATGGCGTGTGCATTAACTACGTGTTAGCTTATTGATGACAAAGTGCACACATTATTCTATCCTTGCTGAATGAAGGTATATTCATGGAATCCAGAAAAAAATGATTTACTTCAAAAGGAGCGAGGCGTTTCGTTTGAAGAAATAGTCCTTAATATTCAACTAGGTAATGAGGTGGAAATTTATGATCATCCAAATGCCAGGAAATACCCAAATCAAAAAATATCAGTTGTTTTAATCGAGGATTATGCCTATTTGGTTCCTTATGTTGAAGATAAGGACCAAATATTCCTCAAAACGATTATTCCAAGTCGAAAAGCGACTAAGCAATATGCAGGTGACGAGAATGAGTAAATTAGATTCATATGAAAAAGAAATTCTTGAGGCATTTGAGACAGGGAAACTAAAAAAGTCAAAAACTGAAAAACAACAAATCAAGCGCCATGTGGCAGTTGCTGATGCGTCATTTAAAAAAGATGCCCGTATTAATATACGGCTTTCGTCAAGAGACCTTCGCTCATTGCAAGCGAAGGCATTAATGGAAGGTATGCCTTACCAAACACTGGTATCTAGCATTTTACATAAATTTATTGATGGTCAGCTTGTTGATAAATCAGCTAACAAGGCTTAAGGACATAAAAAACACGCCGCTTAGTATGGCGATATCGAGTGCCCGACCCTCCGTCGAAAGATGAGCTTCGTTTGGTAAGTTTCTTGTTGTTTAACGTTTTTAAACTTACAACTTAAAACTGCCAACTTCTCTTCCCCGCTATTTCATCTGTAGATTATTTTCGTCCAGTACACCGTGTTTCATGGCCAGGTGCAGCATCTCGATATCGGAGGTGACATCCAGCTTTTCGTACAGACGTTTGCGGTAGGTGCTGACGGTCTTGGGACTGAGATTGAGGATCTCGGAGATCTCCTGGGTACGGTTGCCGCGGGCGATCATCATCAATACCTGGATCTCGCGCATCGACAGGGTATCCAGAGGATTGGCTTCGCCCGGTAAGACGGAAAGCGCCAGCTGCTGTGCGATGTCTTTGGCGATGTAGTGTTTGCCGGCATCGACATCCATGATCGCGGTTATCATCTCTTCTACCCCGTTGCCCTTGGTGAGGTAACCACGTGCACCACCGTTGAGCAGCTGTTTTGGCAGCGGGCCTTCGTCGTGAACGGTGATGATGATGATGCCGATATCCGGCCAGGATTTGCTGATACGGTGAGTAGCTTCGACGCCGCCGATGCCCGGCATATTGACGTCCATCAGGACCACATCTGTCCCGCCGTTATTATCGCGGCACCAGCTGATGGCTTCTTCGCCGCTGCTGAGTGTGGCAACCACATCGATACCGTCTTGAGAACCAAGCAGGCTTTTAAAACCATGACGCACGAGGTCATGGTCGTCAACGATCATCACGCGGATATCGGCGTTATTATTATTTTGCGGCATTTGGGCAGTACTTCTAGTCTTAAGAGACTCTTATAGCATGGATTGTAGCAAATATTTGTTACAAAGTTGTGACTGCCAGGCAGATATACTCTGCTACCGGGTGCTAAATGCCGGTTATGAGAAGTCGGTCACAGTTGCCACTGTTTGTACGGGTGTTTCAGCAGGTAGATGTTGTAATAGCGCTCATCGTGGCTGACTTCCGGGCCTAGCCAGTCCGGTTTTTCGAAGGGCTCATCCAGGCGGCTGAGTTCGATCTCAGCCATCACCATGCCGGCATTGTCGCCTTCGAAGATATCAATCTCCCACAGGTGCCTGCCATAAGGTACGTAATAGCGGGTCTTTTCGATGACCACGCCGTCACACAGGGTTTCCAGCATCTCCTGCGCATCGTGCAGCGGGATCTCGTATTCGAACTCCTGGCGCACGGCGGCCAGGTCGACGCTTTTTACATTGATATTGGCCAGCTTGTTGCTGATACGGATGCGGACAGATGATTTCTGCGACTTTTCCAGACCGCTCTGCAGATAGCCCTGCCTGATGACGTGTGTCTCGGTAACGTGTGCTTTCCAATCGTCATTTTTCAGCAGGAATTTGCGTTCTATCTCGATGCCCATGTTCTGTGCTTGCTCTTGTTTTGTCTGCAGTATTTTTTTGCGGCTGCAGTTCCATGGCTGCAATTCCATGGTAGATTGCTGTGATGAAAACTTACTTCCAGCTCGATAAGGACATTATACATCTTAACCACGCTGCGGTGGCACCCTGGCCGCTGGTGACGCGTGATGCAGTGATCGCGTTTGCCAATGAGAATGCCAGCATCGGCTCGCAGAACTATGCTGGCTGGATGCAGATCGAGCAAGATCTGAAACAGAAGCTGAAACGGCTGATCAATGCACAGTCGACAGACGAGATCGCTATCCTGAAAAACACGTCGGAAGGTCTGTCGCTGATCGCTCAGGGCCTGCCTTTTGAAAGCGGAGACAATATCGTCATCCCGGCAGAAGAGTTTCCATCGAATAAAGTGGTCTGGCAGGCATTGCAGTCCCGTGGCGTCGAGGTACGGATGGTGACTGTTCAGGATAATGAGACGCCGGAGCAGTCACTGATCGATGCTATGGACAACAACACCCGTCTGCTCAGCTGCAGTTCGGTGCAGTTTGCCCGTGGTCTAAGGCTGGATCTGAACCGTATCGGTAAAGCCTGTAGAAAGAACAAAACCCTGTTCTGTGTCGATGCCATCCAGTCGCTGGGAGCGATCCGTTTTGATGTGCAGGCATGCCATGCTGACTTCGTGGTCGCCGACGGCCATAAGTGGATGTGCGG
>JADFWE010000048.1 GCA_015222915.1 Pseudomonadota bacterium
CATAGCCACTGGTTCATTTCGTGTTTTTAGCTTTTAACGAACGACGAATAACGAACGACGGCCAACGTCTCTTTCTAGCCGTTAGCGGACAAACTCAGTTCTGATCAACCGAGTCCCGATATTCTACCGGCGACTGACCGGTCCACTTTTTAAATGCCCGGGAAAAAGCGCTCTGCTCGGAGAAACCTAACAGGAAAGCGATATCGCTCATGCGGTTCATCGGGTTCTTTATATATTGTTTTGCTACCATCTCACGCACGCTATCGAGCAGGATCCTGAACGTGGTCTTTCGCTCCTGCAGGCGACGCTGCATGCTGCGTTCACTGAGATTTAATTCCTTTGCTACCATCTTGTCAGAAACATGGCCATCGGGCAGGTTCTCCAGAATAATCGACTGTATCTGCTGGATGAGGTCACCTTTTTTGATGGTGATCATGTACTTCATCAGCATCTCATCGTGCATCAGCGCGATCTCTCTGTTGCCTGACATCAGCGACTGATCAGCATCGGCTCTGGCCAGTATCATGCAGGTCTGCTCGGCATCGAACTCGATCTCTGTACGAAAATATTCGACCATCCTCCGTGAACATGATGGCGCAGGGCGCGCCAGGCAAATCTTTGCCGGCAGCAGTTCTTCACCGAAGTTAAACCGGCACATATGTATCAGCACGGCGATGACCAGATCATGGTGCTGTGGCAGCGTAAAAATAGAATTACCCAGGTCAACGCTTAGCTTTAATCCGGTCGGGGTGTCGGCGATCTCGAGGTCCAGGTCTTCAGAAACGACATGGGCGTATCGGACGATGCGATTCAATGCGCGCCGCAAGGTAGTACTTGCCAGCCAGGCATAACCCAGAGCACCGATCTGTGAAGGATGCCATAGCTCTGCCATATCGATGGCAAAACAGGGGTCTTCGATAACCCCGGCAGCCTGTTCCCAGAGTTTATCGACATTCTTGATGTTGATCCGCGCATGCGGGTTTGATAACAGCTCCGGTCTTATACCCGCTTTTTCATACAGCGGTTTCGGGTCTATTCCGGTCTCTTCCAGATACCGCCATAACAGATTTGTTGCCGGTGCAAAATGTGTTAATGACATAACTATTTCCGTATGTTAGCTGAGTTGTCAGGGGACCTCTGATTAAGTCTGGGTCGAGTAGATTGTTTGAGTGCAAAATACCGATTCATGACTTAATCAGAGGTTCCCTGGCCCTTTTCGGGCGAGAGCGATGGCCTTTCTGACCTGCTGCGGCGCGGTTCCGCCGATATGGTTTCTTGATTGTACCGATCCCTCCAGGGTCAGCACCTCGAACACGTCTGCTTCGATCCTGTCTGAAAATGTCTGCAGCTGTTCCAGCGTCAGTTCGCTCAGATCTTTGCCGGTACTAACACCCATCGCGACTGCGCTACCTACGACTTCATGTGCATCACGAAACGGCAGGTTCTTACGTACCAGGTAGTCGGCCAGATCGGTTGCCGTAGAGAAACCCTGTTTTGCCGCTTTATACATATTGTCTTGCTTGCAGATAATTGCTGGAATCATATCGGCGAACGCTCGCAGACAACCCGATACGGTGTCGACGGTATCAAATAACGGTTCTTTGTCTTCCTGGTTATCTTTATTGTAGGCTAGCGGCTGCGATTTCATCAGCGTGAGCAGGCTGACCAGGTGTCCGTTTACCCTGCCCGTCTTGCCACGCACCAGCTCCGGCACGTCAGGATTTTTTTTCTGCGGCATGATCGAAGAACCGGTACAGAAACGATCCGGCAGTTCGATGAAGTCAAACTGCGCTGATGACCACAGCACCAGCTCTTCCGACATACGTGACATGTGGGTTAACAGGATGGCTGCGCTGGCACAGAACTCGATAGCGAAGTCGCGGTCGCTCACCGAATCCAGTGAATTCTGTGTCGGTGCATCAAAACCCAGCTCGCTTGCGGTAAATTCGCGATCGATCGGATAACTGGTACCGGCCAGCGCGGCAGCTCCCAGCGGTGACATATTCATACGCTGCTGGCAGTCTGAGAAACGGGAGGCGTCACGCTTCAACATCTCATACCATGCCATCAGGTGGTGGCCGAAGGTAACCGGCTGTGCGACCTGCAGGTGGGTAAAGCCCGGCATGATGGTTTCGGCCTCACGTTCGGCCACGTCCAGGATGCCCTGCTGCAGCCGCTTTATCTCCATGTCGATAAAGTCGATCTGCTCCCGCAGGTATAAGCGGATATCGGTCGCCACCTGGTCATTTCTGGAGCGCCCGGTGTGCAGACGCTTACCGGCATCACCCACCAGTTCGGTGAGGCGGGCTTCGATATTCATGTGTACGTCTTCACGCGCTATCGACCAGTCGAATCTTCCTTCTGCGATCTCCAGTTCGACTTTATCCAGGCCATCGAGGATCCGCTGCAGGTCTTCATCACTGAGGATGTCGATCTTGTTCAGCATCTTTGCATGCGCACGTGAACCGGCGATATCCTGTCTGTACATACGCTGGTCAAACTGTACCGAAGCAGTAAATGCCTCGACAAAAGCATCGGTCTGCTCGCTGAATCGCCCGCCCCAGGCTGAATTGGTCTGCTGTTTTTTATCGTTCATAATCTTTACTGAAAACCCTGGAGGAATGACTGTATTTTTCGCAGTATACCAAACTGTAGGCCGCTTTATTTCATTGCGATAAAAAGCATTTTTTATATTCGGCTTGCTTTCTATGGCCACTGGGCTATTTAATGTAAATGCCTGAAAACATTGCGAATAATAAGCCTGCTGAAGAAACGGCCGCAAACCGCTGCCTGTTGCCGAATTTTTGTGATGTGCGCACCATTTTTATCGTCGTTCTGCTCACCGAGGTGCTGGCGATCATTTTTGCCATGGCGGCGTCCTCCGAGAGCGAACAGTTCTGGGATTATCTGGCCATCTCATCACTGCTGATGTTATGGATCGCTTTGTTAAACACTGCTCTCTTATGCACGCTGCGAAACTGGTTGCATGACTTACAACAGCATTATTGCCTGATCATCGCTTTCGCTCTGATGATGTGTGTCAGCATGCTGGTCGCCTACCTGGCCAGTTTGACCGGATCTTTCCTGTATTCCGCCTATGAGCCAAGTACTGGTAATGGCCTGTTTTTTCTGCGTGTTGCCACCATCAGCGCGGTGATCTATTTCCTGTTGTTGCGCTATTTTTATATCCAGCAGCAATGGCGGCTAAACCTCGCCGCCCAGAGCCGTGCGGAGATTCAGGCATTGCGTGCCCGGATACGTCCGCATTTTTTATTCAACAGTATGAACAGCATCGCCAGCCTGATCGAGGTTTCACCTGAACTGGCTGAGAAAGCCATCGAAGATCTGTCTGACCTGTTCCGCGCCAGCCTCAGCGAACAGAATATGAGCCGTCTCGAAGATGAGATCGAACTCACCAAAAGCTATCTGGCTATCGAGGCCTTGCGTTTAGGCAAACGCCTGCAGATCGAGTTTGATATCGACCAGAACCTGCTTGCTACCGAGGTTCCTTCGCTCAGTATCCAGCCATTGGCGGAAAACGCGGTATATCATGGCATCGAACCCATCGAAAAAGGTGGAAAAATCATCATTTCTGCACTACAAATAGGGAGCAAGCTTAAATTATCCGTCAGTAACCCGCTGATGTCGGAAAAGCAGTCCTCAGCTTTCCGCAAAGGCAACCAGATGGCACAGGATAATATCAGGCAGCGACTAAAACTCGTATATGGAAATCAGGGCGAGTTTTTAATAAATGAAACCAAAGATAATTACACCGTGACGCTTTTGATACCTTTGGCTTAATTTATTTTTGGATTATAAACATGAATGTTTTGATAGTTGATGACGAGCAGCTTGCCAGACAACGTATTAGAAAATTACTCGCCTTAACTCCCGGATACCAGATAATAGGTGAGGCCGAAACCGGAGAAGATGCCCTCAGAAAAACCCAGGCATCAAACCCTGACGTGATATTGATGGATATCCGCATGCCCGGCATGGACGGTATCGAAGCGGCCAGCTATATCAGCCGGCTTGATAAGCCGCCCGCCATTATCTTCACCACGGCATACAGTGAACATGCGCTGGAAGCATTCGAAACGCACGCCATCGATTACCTGCTGAAACCGATCAAAAAGAGCCGTCTTGAAGCGGCGCTGGATGCGGCCAAGCGTATGAATAAGGCGCAGATCAGCCAGTTACGCGAGGAGAAAGCCGGTAAAACCAGAGAAAAAATATGCGTTAAAAACAGGGGCTCCCTGGAACTGGTCCCGCTCGAGGAGATCATCTATTTTAAGGCTGATCAGAAATACGTCACCTTGCGAACCGCTGAACAGGAATATCTCATCGAGGAATCGTTGAAAACACTGGAAGAAGAGTTTGAGCCGCGTTTCATCCGTATCCATCGAAATGCTCTGGTCGCACGACAGTTGTTAAAAGGTCTGACAAAAAACCCCGAGGGTCATGTCTGCGTCTGCTTTAACGAGGCCGATGATCTGCTGGAGATCAGCCGTCGCCATCTGCCAATAATACGAAAACAGCTTAAATCCTGATTTCTCATCGATTAACGCCGGGGAACCTCTGATCAAGTCTATAATGTCAGCGTTAAACTGTCAGAACCGTCCGGGGCGCTGAGGTTATAGACTGAATAATAGCTAAATGAATCAGAACAATCCTACATCCGCATTATCGACAAGAACCATACTCATCACCCGCCCGCACGGCCGTGAAAAACATCTGCGCCAGCTCTTTGAACAGGCGGGTGCTGCCGTTATCCATTACCCGGTATTCAGCATTCAGCCGCCGCTCGATCTCGACATCAAACAACTGATGAAATTACATGATCAGCTGCACAGTTTTACCATGGCTATCTTCATCAGCCCTACCGCCGTCGAACAGAGCCAGATCTATTTTCCGGTATTACCCGAGCATCTCACCGTGGTTTCTATCGGCAGTAAAACCAGCCAGGCACTGCAACAGCATGATATCCCGGTCACCATTGAGGCGACGGAACATAACACTGAATCACTGTTAAAAAGCACCGCTTTTCAGATGCCGCAATTACAGGGGCAGCGTATCCTGATCTTTCGTGGTAATGGCGGCCGGCCGTTGCTGGGCGACACCCTGATACAACGCGGCGCACAGGTGCGTTACGTCGAGATATACCGGCGGGAAATTCCTCCGCTTCCACCTCTAACCCTGGAACAGATCGCCTCACTCGACGCCATTACCATCAGCAGTAACGAGGGGCTGGATAATCTCGTGACGCTGATGGAAGACCCCAGCCTGTTGATCGATACACCCGTCGTGGTACCCTCTTCCCGTGCCAGGACGCTTGCCAGGCAGCATGGTTTTAAGCAGATAATCACTGCCGAAAATGCTACCGACGAAGCCACCGTAGCAGCTTTAACACAGTATTTTTCTGCCTCGGAGCAGGCACAGGATTCCACCCGGGAGATACTTCCAGACTGAACAGATAGATCTATCTGTTTGAGCACCGCCCGCCCGCAGGCTGTATATTTGTTTACATATGGGCTAATGTATAGGCTCTGTCTGCACCGGGTCAGAATAAATGATAATAAACAACGCTAAACCATGGTATCTACGATGAACCGACTCTTATATATCTTGCTTATCTCGGCAATATCCATCGTCGGTTTTACCATGTACCAACAGAAACACCTGGGACATATCAGTTTCAGCTTTGCTGGCTTTTCGTTCGAGACCAACCTGGTCGTCTTTATCGCCGCGACACTAAGCATCGTCTTTATTTTCCTGTTGATCAGCCAGGGCTGGCTCTATATCAGAAACACCTATACGGCTATCGGCGATAAACGCAGGCTTCGCTTGCAGGATAAAGCAAGGATCTCCCTCACCACCGGTTTTATCTCTTACGCCGAAGGCCGCTTCGAACAGGCGGAAAAAATATTGCTGCAGCATGTCAGATACAGCGATACTAAATTTATCACCTACCTGTCTGCCGCCCGGGCCGCGCAGAAACAAAATGAACACGAACATCGTGACGAATATCTGCGCAAAGCGCTGTTAGAAACACCAGATGCAGACATCGCAATCGCCTTAACCAAGGCTGAACTACAGCTGGCACACCAGCAGAACGAGCAGGCCATGGCCACCCTGCAACAGTTGCATAGATTAGCACCCTCTCATTCCTATGTTTTAACCTTGCTGGCAAATGCCTACGAACAACTGCAGGAATGGGACCATCTCGAGAAACTTTTACCGGCGTTAGAAAAGCACGGCACCTTCTCTGAAGAAACCTTCCTGGCTTTTGAGATCGCCGCCTGCCAGGGCCAGCTGGCCGGACTCAGCAAAAATCGGAATCCGAAACTACTGATCGACTTCTGGTGGAAGACGGCTGATCACCTGAAACAGCGGCCACAGGTCGTCGAGTTCTATGCCCGTCAACTGGTCATGATCGATGCTGCCGGCGAAGCAGAGAAAGTACTGCGTCTCTTCCTGGATAGAAGCTGGCACGAGAGCACTATCATTTTATATTCTGAGCTCGATGTCCTGATCGACAACGAGCAGCTGGAGATGGCCGAGAACTGGCTGACAGATCATCAGCAGAATGCCTGCCTGTTACTGGCACTCGGCAAGATGTGTGTCTGCATGTCATTGTGGGGCAAAGCCAGAAGTTATCTTGAAGCCAGCATCGCGATCAACCCTATGCCGGAAAACTATCTGCGTCTTGCACAGCTGATGGAAGAACATATGCATGAATCAGAAGCCGCCCAGGAATATTACCGGCAGGGACTGCATCTTCTGGCCGGCAACCACATCGAAGAAAGCCTGCAACAGACAGACAAAGATATCGATCTTGCCACGCCACAGCTACAGGTAGTAAAAACCTGAGCGCCTCTACACCTTCTTGTTTCAGGAGTATCTGATCATCAATCTTTGACAGATTGATGACATCTCATGATTAAAACCTGTCACTTTTATCTCTATATCATCTAATACCAGCCACTCTGCCCTTTTGCTACTTCGCTTAACGCCCTGAACATAAGGCTTATCTCATCTGTATCCTCATTCTTTGCTACAGGGTAGTCTGGCATGGCTATTGCTTAGCTAATATATCAGACACCCGATATTTAGCGATACTCTCGATGAAGCACAGAAAAATTAGCCGACAGATAATAGTGGCCATAGTGATAGGCGCATGGCTGAC
>JADFWE010000049.1 GCA_015222915.1 Pseudomonadota bacterium
CACCGCCGAGGCGCAGAGACGCCGAGAAAAACAATATTTCATATGTAACAACGTAGATCGGGCACTGCCCACCCTACGAAAACCAAAAGCTTTTTCTCGGCGTCTCTGCGCCTCGGCGGTGAAGTTTTTTAATCCTTGTGGATGTCGCATTTGCGTCAAACTCGGTCATTAGACCCAAAATTCAGCCCTTTTGGCACTTGCCACACCTGCTTTTCTCCGATAGAATTGCCGGCTCAATTTTCGGAGGTGCGTCGACCTGCGTCAGGGCTAGTCCCGACACTGATATGACGTGCCTTTTTAGTATAATTTTTAGTCAATATTTTTTGGTTTGGAGTAATTACAATGTCTAGAGTATGTCAGGTCACTGGAAAACGTCCGGTAGCTGGAAATAACGTATCTCATGCTCACAATAAGACAAGACGTCGTTTCTTGCCTAATTTGCATACTCACCGTTTCTGGGTTGAGAGCGAGAACCGTCACGTAAAACTGCGCGTTACTGCTAACGGCATGCGCATCATCGATAAAAAAGGTATCGATACAGTTTTGGCTGAAATGCGCTCACGCGGCGAAAAAGTATAAATCAAGGTATAGAGGAATAATCATGCGCGATAAAATCAAAATGGTATCATCTGCCAAAACAGGTCACTTTTATACCACAACAAAAAACAAACGTACCATGCCTGAAAAACTGGAGATGAAAAAATTCGATCCAGTAGTTCGCAAATACGTAATGTACAAAGAAGCCAAGATCAAATAATTAATCATTTGATCTGCTTCTAAGCAGTACATAAAAAAAACCCGGCCATGCACATTGCTTGAGCCGGGTTTTTTTGTGTCTGCAATCAGGTCGTGAGCCGCTGCTTCACCTGCCGCCAGTTCAAAGGCGCTGCAGACTACAATGCTTTCACCCTGAACACACCGACATCGAGCGAGACCACTTCTACCCGTTTACCCTTCTCCAGGGTATCCGACGGGCTGCTAGCATCCACTTCGACTTTCCAGTCGATACCTGAATAACGGTAACTGCCCGGTGCCGTGGTACTGATATCATCCATCAGCACGAACTGCAGGCCGATAAAGTCACTGTTCTGTGTTTTCTGCGGCTCAGCATTCTGCAGACGCTGCATCGGCCGCCATAACAGCACACTGCTTATACCGGTACTGATACCGAAACAGGCAGTGCCCGCTATCCATGTCTCTGGCAAAACACCTGCCATCATCAGCAGGCCGGTCACGACAGCACCGAGCCCAGCAAACATGAAGATGATGGTGGTAAAACCGAACAACAGCACCTCAGCCGCCAGCAGGGCAAACCCTAGCGATATCCAGAACCCGGACAGGTTATCGTTGATATATTCGATCATCAGCTATTAGCACCAGTGGAAGAGCTCTTGTCTTTGTTCAGCGCATTGATGATGGTCATCGCCTCTGCCACTATATTTGATGCATTGCTTTTCTCATCGCTTAACAGTATGACCGAAGACTCTTTGGCGATAGCCTGCTTGGCAGCAATGGCCTGCTCTGCAAGATCCAGCTGTATCGCTTTCTGACCTTTCTCTTCGATGGCGGCCGCACCGACCACTTCCAGTGCTTTTGCCCTGGCATCTGCCACCGCGATGATCGCCTGCGCCTCACCTTCGGCGCGTAAGATCTGCTCGGCTTTATCCGCCTCAGCAGCCAGTACGATAGATTGCTTCTGCCCTTCCGCCACATTGATGGCAGACTGACGCTCACCTTCAGACTCCAGGATGACCGCGCGTTTCTCACGCTCCGCCTTCATCTGCCGCTCCATCGCCTCCAGCACGGTGCGTGGCGGTTCGATGTCCTTGATCTCGTAACGCAATACCTGCACGCCCCACGGCTCTGCCGCCTCATTGATCTGCGCAACGATATTAGTATTCAGTGCTTCACGCTCTTCGAAGGTCTTATCCAGTTCGATCTTGCCGATCTCACTACGCATGGTGGTCTGCGCCAGCTGGGTGACCGCAAAGGCATAATTATCTACCCCGTAAGACGCCTTATAAGGATCAAGCACTTTCAGGTACAGCACACCGTCGACTACCAGAGAGATGTTATCGCGGGTAATCGCGGACTGACTGGGCACATCGAAAGCCTGCTCTTTCAGTGAACGGTCATAACCGATCTTGTCGATGAATGGCAGCAGGAAATTCAGGCCGGCCTCCATGGTTTTATTGTATTTGCCGAAACGTTCGACCACATAGGCCCGGTTCTGCGGAACAAATTTGATCGAGACCTTTGCCAGTACAAAGACAAGTACCGCAAGTCCTACCCAAAAATTAAACAGCAAATCTAGAATATCGTTCACGCAGTCTCTCCTTAAAATAACAGTTGCCCGATAATGACGATTATTCTCACAATATTCAAGTCAAACCGATCTTTATCATGCCTGATACAGGCATACTGTAGACCATAAATAATTGACCTTCATCAAAGATTCAGTCTAGCTGTTTTGATACACTGGTCGTTTACGCTCTATGAAAGACAAATTTAAAAGATAACCTTAAAAGATAACTTTGGATAAATAATTTCAGGAAAATAACTATGACCGAACAAAAACGCACCAAGAAAGACCTTAAGGAAATCCTTGCCGACATGTCAGATCCTGAAAAAGTGCTGGCCTCACCGGACATTATCTCGGCAGCAGATCTGTTACAGGTAAGTTATGAACTCGGCGAGTACCCCTATCCTGAAAAGATCGGCAGCAAAGAGTACGAACACGAGAAGCAGCTACTACAGGCTGAGTTACTAAAAGTGCAGGTCTGGGTAAAGGAAGAACGCAAACGCATCACCGGATTTTTTGAAGGTCGCGATGCTGCCGGCAAGGGCGGCACCATCAAACGTTTCATGGAGCACCTCAACCCCCGTTCTGCACATGTGGTGGCGCTGGAAAAACCCAGCGAAATCGAGCAGGGCCAGTGGTATTTTCAGCGCTATATCAAGCAGCTGCCGACCAATGGCGAGATAGTCCTGTTCGACCGCTCCTGGTACAACCGTGCCGGTGTAGAACGGGTGATGCATTTCTGCACACCGGAGGAACACCTGGAATTCTTGCGCACCGCGCCGGAACTGGAGCGCATGCTGGTGCACTCCGGCATGATCATGCGTAAATACTGGTTCTCGGTCAGCCGTCACGAACAGCTGCGCCGCTTCCATTCTCGCTCGCACGATCCGTTAAAACACTGGAAACTGAGCCCTATCGATCTGCAGTCACTGGATAAGTGGGATGATTATACCGAGGCCAGGCGCAGTATGTTCTTCCACACCGATACCGCTGATGCACCATGGGTAGTAGTCAAATCGGACGACAAGAAGCGTGCCCGCATCAACTGCCTGCGACACTTCTTATTCAGTCTGGATTACCCGGCGAAAGACCCGAATATCGCTTATAAACCGGATACCAAAATTGTTGGTACGGTAGATTCG
>JADFWE010000342.1 GCA_015222915.1 Pseudomonadota bacterium
GCTTTCTTCGATCGTGATGCCTGCCTGGTAGCACAACAGTTACTGGGTAAAGTCATCCGCAGAAAAACCATGGGGTACTGGCTATCCGCCCGTATCATCGAGACCGAAGCGTATTACCTGGAAGAAAAAGGCAGCCATGCATCACTTGGTTATACAGAGAAAAGAAAAGCCCTGTTCATGCCAGCGGGCACTATCTACATGTATTACGCGCGCGGCAAAGACTCTTTAAACGTTAGTTGCAAAGGTGAAGGCAACGCTGTTCTGATAAAGTCTGCCTACCCTTATATCGACGACAAAATATCGTCAGCCACCACTGAAATTATGCAGAAATTACATCCGGCGGCTTCCGGTGACACCCGGCCCATAGAAAAACTCTGTAATGGCCAGACCTTATTGTGCAGGTCACTTGATCTGAAGGTTAAGGAATGGGATCAGCTACCGTTTGATGAGAAAAACTTCTACATCGACGATATCAATGAGACTCCGGAAAAGATCATTCAGACCACACGGCTAGGTATTCCAGCAGGTCGGGATGAGTATCTACCGTATCGCTATATCGATCATTCGTTTACCAGATTTTGCACAAGCAACCCGCTGACAAAACGAAATATTGATAAAAACCTGAATATTTTAACGCCATTATAAAGTGCGTCAGTCATATCTCCGACGATTATCTCCCGGACATCTCTCCCAGATAAATACCCTGGCATATACCCTGACATCGCAACAGGTAGCGCAGTATCGATAAACCTGTATACAGCCCCCGAAATTACTTTAATATCAACACGGGCATAAACTTTTCCTTTAAGGTTTCATCGTTGGCAAAATCCGCTGTTGTCTCTTTCTGCAGTCTCCTTCTCCTGTTGAGCCTGTTCTTTTCAGCCAATACACAGGCTGAGGTCCCATGGCAAGTTCAGACAGCGGATGAACTGCATCGCTTACTGGAAAATAACCAGGAAGATTCAGATGTACAGCTGCCTGAGCTGAATGAACCGGTCATCCGGGCTTTTTACCGCGAACGTCGCTATAAACCACTGTGGTCGGCTGAAGACGGGCAATTAGACCGGGCATATGATCTATTGCAGTTCATCACCGATGCCGAAGATGAGGGCCTCAAGCCCTCTGACTATCTGCTGGAAGAGATCAGGGAGCTCTGGGCTCCGAGAACGCTGAGAGAGACGGTTTATCTCGACCTGTTACTGTCCACTGCCCTGTACCGTTACAGCAACCATGTATACGCCGGCAGATTTGACCCGAAGACGCTCGATGCAGACTGGCATATCGAGAATAAACCTCTGGACGTACGCAGCCTGTTTACAGATGTAGCCCGTAGAGACACGATAAGACAGGTGCTGGAACAACTGCCGCCCCGGCATTCCGGTTACCGGTTACTAAAAGCTGAATTAAAACGGTTTCGTGATATCGAGCAGCGAGGCGGATGGGCGATATTGCGGTCCGGCCCCGTACTTTCTCCGGGCATGCAGCATAAACAGGTTCTGAAATTAAAGCAGCGGATGCTGATGTCGGGCGACCTGAGCGATTGTATTTTACAGGATGTCGATATATTCGACCATAAGCTGACCGAAGCGGTTACACGTTACCAGGTAAGACACGGCCTGAAGGCAGACGGCGCGCTCGGGCCACAGACACGCCGGTCACTGAATATCCCGGTAGCGGCAAAGATAAAAAAGATCCGCATCAATATGGAACGCTGGCGCTGGCTTCCCCGCAGGCTGGGCAGGCGCTACCTGATCGTCCATATGACCGGCTTTGAACTGCATCTCATGGAGGAAGACGCATCGGTAATGACCATGCCCGTTATCATCGGTAAGTCCTACCGCGCCACACCGACCATCTCTAGCTGGCTCAGCGTGATGGAGTACAACCCCTACTGGACAGTTCCGAAAACCATCGCCGTGGAAGATATGCTGCCGCGGCTGAAACGTAACCCCGGCTTTCTCGAAAAAAAATCGATCAAACTCTACCGCGGCTGGGCTAATGCACAGGAGGTCGACCCCAGGACCGTCGACTGGCGCAAGATCGATAAAGATAATTTCCCCTACTGGATGCGTCAGGAGCCAGGACCCAAAAATGCCCTCGGCCAGGTTAAATTTCTTTTCTCGAATCCCTACGAGATCTATCTGCACGGCACCCCTGACAAACACCTGTTCTACAGGACGGTCCGCACCTTCAGCTCTGGCTGCATCCGGGTAAAAGACCCGGTGAAACTGGCCGCATACCTGCTGGATGATGGCTCACAACAGAGAGAAGAAGACGTACTGGCCAATATATACCTGGGCAATAACCAGAAAGTACCGTTGCCCGTCGCAGTGCCCATCTACCTGATCTACTGGACCGCCTGGGCCGATCAGGATGGAAAGATAAACTTCAGGCGGGATGTTTACGGTCGAGATACCCTGTTGAACAAGGCTTTTGACGATTAGTCCCCTCTTTTGTGACTGAACATTTTTCCCTATTCCGGCTAATAAACCTTTAAAATCAAGATTAAGTCACTATTATTAATAATATATTCCGTGATTCTTAGCGCTATGGCCGAAAAAACAGAAGAAAACAGCTGTACCACCCTATCCCGCAGAGGTTTTTTGACCTCGGTCGCTGGTATGGCGGCCGCATTGTCATCCCCCGGGTTGATGGCATCAGCTGCCCCGGCGTCTGCCGCTGCCCTTGCCGCTTCTAAAGATCGCGAGCTGTCGTTCTACAACACGCACACCGGTGAAAAGCTCACAGCCACCTTCTGGTCAGACGGAAACTATCTTGATGACGGCCTGGAGCAGATCAACTGGATACTCAGAGACCATCGTGCAGGCGTCGCCAGCGCGATGGACCCTAAGCTTCTCGACCTGCTGCATCAGCTACAGTCAAAAGTCGAACATCAGGGTGAATTTCATATAATCTCGGGTTACCGTTCATCCGCTACCAACCAGATGCTGAGCAAGAAGAGCTCTGGCGTCGCCAAACGCAGTTATCACATGCGGGGAAAGGCAATCGATGTCCGTTTACCGGGTTTTGATACCCATCAGCTACGCAAGGCGGCAATCGCCCTGAAAAGCGGCGGTGTCGGGTACTATTCGCGCTCAAACTTCGTGCACCTGGACATCGGCCGGGTTCGCTACTGGTAGCTCCCCATCGATTACTGTCTGCCGTAATTGATCGTCGTTAACTCCACAGACCTGTTTATTCGGCGCTACTTATGCGCCATTTTTATTGACCGGAATCGATCATTGTTAATTCCTCAGCTCCAATTTTCACACCCCGTTTACACGGCCTTTTCATGCCACAGGATTGATTACTTTCTGGTGAAATAATGACTTTTATAACTGATATCGTTTCCACAAACGTTCACCATTCGAGCATCTCTGCTATCAAAGAGATGACTATGTTAAGTGCCAGGGTAGAAGGTGCTGCAATGCTCACCTGGGGACTGCCATCATTTCGCACGCCCGAATATATTCGCCAGGGGGTGAAACAGTATCTCGATGAAGATATCGATGCCGGTAAATACACCCTGCCCGATGGCCTGACAGAACTGCGTGAACTGGTCGTGGCAACGCACAAGGCAAAGACCGGTATCGATGTCGATGCGGATGAACATGTTCTGATCAGTGCCGGCAATATGCAGGGTTTGAATACACTGTTTCATACCATGCTTGATCCGGGTGATGAGATTATCCTGACCGACCCGTGTTTTGCATCACACATCCAGCAGATTAACCTGTTCTCGGGCAAACCGGTTTACTGGCCGCTGGATGAAAGTAATAACTGGTCACTTGATATCGATCTATTACCCGACCTGATCACTGATAAAACACAGGCCATCGTCCTCGTTAGTCCGTCAAATCCTACGGGGAAAATATTTACTGAAGATGAACTGATCCGTGTCGGCGAGATTGCCGTACAACACGATATACTGATCATCATCGATGACCCGTATAGCGACTTCGTCTACGACAACATCGACAGGTACTTTAATCTCGCCAGCGTCGAGAGATTTAAACAGCACATCGTTTACCTGTATTCGTTTTCGAAATCTTACGCCATGAGCGGCTGGCGTTTGTCCTATATGGTGATGCCAGCAGAGCTGAAATATGAAGCGCTCAAAGTCCACGATGCAACGATGGTCTGTGCACCGCGTATTTCCCAGTTGGCAGGTATGGTCGCATTGAGCCAGCCCTCTGATCACAAGCAGGAATTTAGCAACATCCTGAATGGTCGCAGGGAGCTGATCTGCCAGAGACTCGACAACCTGCCACATGTCTTTGCCAATCAGAAACCGGAAGGTGCGTATTATGTTTTTCCAAAGATAATCGCAGCCCATACCGATTCGAAACAATTCGCGATAGACCTGCTGAACAATGCCAGGGTCGCGGTCACACCAGGCAGTGCTTTCGGACCTTCAGGTGAACATCACGTGAGGCTGGCATACTGTGTAGACGAAGCCACGATCAATCTGGCGTTCGACCGGCTAGAAGATTATTTCAAAGCCTGAAGCTCACACGGGCTGCATGTGGTGATCATATGGCCCGTGTCTATGCATAGACTAACTCGAAACAGCTTTCTGGATGAGCGGTACCAGTGACTCCGGCAGCTTGATACTGCCGGAAAGCGCAAAATCATGCGCCCTGTCAGTCATCTTGTTCCATGTTCTTTTTATGATCGACAGCCACTTCTCCTCATCGTATTCCGGATGTTTCTCCACGAACGCCAGCATATAGTGTTCGATGAATACCAGTGCAGAGACATCTTCGAGTAACTGGGTATCGGGGTTTTTCTTCAACGATTTCTTACTTACGGCAAGTTTCACGCGATCGATGAATTCATCGCCATAGCCGGCTTCTGCCAGCAAGACTGCGACCGTATCCGCATGGAAAGTGTATAGATTGGTCCGCCACAGGTGATACCCCTTACGATCCATCGGGTATTCGCTACGAGGATATTTCCAGCGCTGTATATGCTGAGCGCGCAGCGCCAGTTTCATCGCATCGTCGCAATCCGGTGCATACCGCTGCTGCATGTCAGACATACGGTGTGCATACAGCATCTCTTTTGGCCATTCCCTGCCATCGCTGCTTTCCAGGTTAGTGTCTTCATTGTTGGCAGCGTCGATAAGTTCGACGGCCAGTTCATAGTTATTCTGCGTCATAATTTTGATCTGAAAATTGTTTGTTACATTAAAGAGCTTATGGGACTGTCGGCTATCCGCTACAGGTTGGTTATTCCAGGGCAGCACGACAAAGAAACGCAGTGTATCAGCAAACTGACCACCATTTTGAACATAATATGTAAGGTGAACGGGTGATAGCTAAGCCCGCCTCAGGTCTATCAGGTAAAGATGCTATTAGTGGTATAAAAAGACAGCCTTAGGCAGTATGACAATGAACTTGTTGCAACTACTGACTTGTTTGCAGATGGTTGTGTTGGTCCGACCTGTTAAACGTTACGAATACTATCTATGTAGCTATTCTGGTCAGACCTGATAGGTAAATTCATCATTTTGAATATTCAGATGCTTTTGTCAGAGTCCTAATTATCATGGCACTCTAAATATTGATGACATATACTTATCATCAGATGATAATTATGGATTGATTATGAAGCGAGATTTTGGCCTGGATGCCCTGCTCAACATGGATGGCTTCGAATACCATTATCCAAATGGATACTGGTACAGAGTTGAAGCAAGATTAGTTAAAGCAGATGTACATCTACCTCACGGTATTCGTTACACGCTTACGTTACATGATCGTTACGGAAAGCGGATATTTGGTATTGATAACAAACACCGGCCAAAAACAAAACGTAAAGGCTACCACGGACGAATTATTGAATATGACCTTATTCACAACAATGAAAACGACAAAGGATCACCATATAGTTTTGTCAATGCAGAAAAACTACTGACAGACTTCTGGGCACATATTGATAACATTATGTCTGAGATCGAGGATCAAACATGAAAACAATTAAAATCGGTGTTATGCCAGAAAATAAATTTCGTCAGTACATGCTGGATATAGCCGCTGGCCGTACAATTCCAAAACGTGGCTCTCCTAAAATATGGTTTCATTCAATGAAATCACTTGCTGAAGTACTAAGCGATAACAATCGAGCACTGCTTAAAATTATTGCAGATGAAGAACCAGAAACAATAAAAGAACTGGCAAAAATATCAGGCCGTCAACCATCCAACCTGGGCCGAACACTCAAAACCTTTGAGCATTATGGCTTTATAAAAATGGAAAAAAAAGCCAGAACCAAAAAACCAATTGCAAAAGCAATTGATTTCGACATAATGCTGACAGCTTAAATACATGAAAGTGAATTAAACCCAGTTTATCCAATAACATACCTACCTGGATTTTCCGTAGGCCTGCAGCGTGCCTTATGCGGCATTACCAAAAACACCTGAGACACTGACCGATTTTCGGGGACAATATTAGGTATTAACAGCAAGAGGTTATAAAATATGTATACCGTCCCCAAAATTGAAAGGCTTTAATAAATGACACAGCGTTATATAACATTGTTCTTGTGGGCGTTCAGCCTGTCTCTGATTCCATACGACGCCTTTCCCGCTGAAGATGAACCTTTCAGGGAATCCGTAATAATTTTCAACACCATCTGTGCAAAATGCCATGAGGCTGAATGCAGTGGACGATTAAGTTTTGATGACGCCTATGAAGCATCTGCCAGTCACATAATTCGTCACTATGGCAAAGCATCCGAAAAAAAATGGCTGCAAAAGGAGTTATTTAGCATACTGAACCACATGAAAGAGAACTGTGCCTATTATCCGATGCAGGTACCTGTTCCACCTAAAAGGATCTGGAATAGTGAAATACTGGAGAAGATGACGATCCTGATGGAGAGAAACTACTTCATCCCCATCGGCCCCATCACTCCAGGACGTTACGATCTTGAATTAATACTGGCGAAGGATGAAAAGGTTACGGTCCACCTTGTCTCTGAATCATTCGAATTTGTTGTTGAGGACTGCTACCAGAGCAGTGATCAGCGATTAGTCATCCCGTTCTCGATCGAAGAGACAGAAAATTACTATGTTCGAGTCTATCCACGTAAGCCGGTGCAGATCACACGGCTTGTTATCTCAACGATTAAAAAAAGTGAATGATTCTAGTCTGTCACTAGCCTCTCCAATTTTGAAAAGTTTTTTTCTAACAATTATTTTATCTACCTTACAAATAAGCAATATATCAGCATCGGAAATTTTTGCCGACAGCCATATCCACTTTAACTGGGACCATGGTGAAGAAACAACAGCACAGGAAGTGGTAGACATACTCAAACAACATAATGTCGGCCTTACGATCGTCGCCAGTACTCCCTCTGAGCTGGCCTTGAAACTAAGAGAAAAAGGTGGTGACTGGATAATTCCTTTTTTCAGCCCCTATATTCACGAATCAGGCAAAC
>JADFWE010000050.1 GCA_015222915.1 Pseudomonadota bacterium
GGACTGGGCATCGTTTAGAACAAAGCGCAGGGCGGTGGCCAGGTCATTATCGAATATCGTCTGTGCATAGATGCGTTTATCGCTGTAGTGATATTCAACGACAAACCCCAGGTCCATGACGCTGTCCAGGATGCCGACCAGCGTGTACTCAAAGCCACCGGTGGCCCGTAAGCTGTTCTTTCCGCTATTGTCACCGCTGCGGAGCCGCGTATTGGTGGCTTCGAGTTTCCACGTCCAGTCACCAAAAAAAGCCTGACCGTCCAAACCTATCTGAGTGATCAATGAATAACCGGGAACGATGACGGTAGGAGCGCCGGTGCTGGCATCGAAAGCTGTTGGGGTGAAAAATGTCGGTTCACGGCTGACGCCATCAAAAGCTGTCAGGCCGAATTCCCATTCATCGATATAGTGTGAATAACGTGCCGCATAATCGACATGATCTTTGCCGCGGCTGAAATCATAAAAAGCATCGCTGTCGGTATCGATGATGATGTTGGGACGAGGGCGACCCTCAGGGCCGGCAAAGGTGCGTTCGCGAAAACCGGGCAGGATGAAAAGATCCAGTGTTCCCCAGTCGCGTTCGGTACTGGCACGTAACATGGTCTGTCCGAGTTTGTCCTCTGCATCGACATTTTCGACCAGATCGGTCTGGTTGACGATGTCGACCAGATGCTGTGTCTCGGTAACGCCCCAGTAGACCTTGCTTACGCCTGCACGTACTTCCCAGTCTTCGAAAACCCCGGTCCAGGAAAGCTCACGGATATCACCATGCGTACGGTTTTCATCGTACTGGTCTTTGCGATAGAAGAGTTTGACCTCGACGTTCTGATCGCCGTTATCCCAGTCATGAAAAAACTCGGGTTCGGCAACAGCTGACAGATAATTACTGTGCTGCTGCGGGTCTAGTGGCGTTTCAAAAAAATTACGCGTCTGCCCGCCGACATAACCGGAAAACTCAGCGCCGTAAGCAGTGTGAGAAAAAATCGCTGCAGCAAAGGCCAGAAAAATGTAACAGCTTGATGTCGCTGTTGCTTGCAGGTGCGAATTCATTCGCACCAACACTTTTTATTATTCATTATTCATTTTTCATTGCGCGCAGCGCTAGCGCGCCCGTTTGAGACTGTTGCGGCTGAAGTCTTTATCGGTAAGGCCGGTTTTGAACTTGTAATTCTGCCATGTCAGCGTGGTGCTCTTGCCGGTCTGGTGATTGATCATCTCCATCGCGTCAGGGCGCCAGAACTTGTCCAGATACTGCTGGTAATCTTTATTGCTCAGGGTTTTTAACAGGTCATTTTTGCGGTCGTAAAAATCAATTTTTTCTGCGACATATCTCTCTTTGTTTACCCATGCGATCTGCCGGGTGTAACCGGAGTGTTCATAAGCCGGGTAACGTTCTATGACGAAACAGTCGACACCGTTTAATACTTCATCTCTGAGATATTTATAGCTGTACTTCTCGACTTCCTGCGAGGCCAGGTCTTCGTAGGCAAATTCACTGCCCATGAAAGGGCCTGACTTGTTTTTGGAATTGATGCGTTTGACGCGTTTCAGTGCCGGCAGGTATAACCATTGTTCGTCCGGTTTCAAGGCGTGCGAGTAGGTGAGGAATGCGGTGCCTTTAACGTCGGCTGGTTTATCGAAGATTGACAGGGATTTATCACCGTCGCCTATCACTTCCAGGGTTTTGATGCGGATGTTTCGTTTGCTGGTATCACCCTGCTTGTTGCGCAGTTCCATGGTCATATTGGCGGTCTGGTCAGCAAAGCCGGTATCTCTCTTGTCGGATTCGATAGCGATAGCGAGACCGCGTGCGACGTCATCTTCATCGCCTGCCAATACTGCAGTCGTCGTGCTAAGAGCCGTTGCTGTTAAGGCTGTCAGTAATAAATGCTTGAGTGTCATCATTCTTTATATCCTTTAGTATTTTTGTCGATGGATTAATTGGCTGCTTTGTCAGCTGCGTGGTTGTCTGTTTTGCCGGCAAACTTCATCAGTAGCGGCGGCAGGAAGGTCAGGTCGATGATCAGTGCCAGGGCGATGACCACACTGGTCAGCAGGCCCATGCTGGAATTCAGATAGAAATGCGACTGCGCCATGATCATGAAGCCGGCGATGAGTACGATCGTGGTCACCAGCAGCGCAAGCCCGACGTTGTTAAATGCATAACGCACGGCATCTTCCGCGCTCAGGCCTTTTTCACGACGGGCACGCAGGTACTTGCTGAGGAAATGCACGGTATCATCGACCACGATACCCAAGGTCATGCCGGTAACGATGGATAGACCGATGCCGACCTGGCCGACGGTGAGCCCCCAGATGCCGAAGGCAGCCAGCGCCGGGGTCAGGTTTGGCAACAGGCTGATAAAACCGTA
>JADFWE010000343.1 GCA_015222915.1 Pseudomonadota bacterium
CAGCTGACACACGCTGACAGCGTCAGTATGATCTTTCCGGCCTACCACCTGAACAGTCCCTCATCCATGTTCGGGCACACCCTGTTACGGCTGGATAACTCAGCAGATGAGCAATCAGAATGGCTGTCTTTCGCCGTCAATTTTGGCGCCGACGTCAACAGTGATGACAACTCTTTCTTCTATGCTTATCAAGGACTTGCCGGCGGCTATCCCGGCCTTTTCATCACCGAGCCCTACTTTAAAAAAATTCAGGAATACAATCGCATAGAACACCGTGATATCTGGGAATACCGCTTGAACCTTTCACCTGAAGAAACAGAGAAGATGATCAAGCACCTGTGGGAAGTCAAAACCATTAACTTTGATTACTACTTTTTTGATGAGAACTGCTCATACCGCCTGCTGGAACTGCTCGAAGTTGCACGTCCCGGCATCGAGCTTACCGATGAATTTGTCATTACCGCCATACCCGTCGACACGGTCAGAGCCATTAAACGGGCAGGACTGATCGCATCGGTCAGCTACCGTCCTGCACGTGCAACCAAGATACAGTTCATGCTGAAACAGGTACCTGAGCAACACCGCGATATCGTCTTGCGTTTATCAAAAGATATCGCCGTAAGCGACAGCAAGGAGTTCACTGATCTCAGCGAGGAAGAACAGAAAAAAGTTGTCGATATCGCCTACAAATATCTGCGTTATCAGAATACTGAAAAAACCAGAGACCCGGCTGTCGCAACGCGCAGTTTCAGGTTATTACAAAAACTTAATTCTTATCCAGCCGAACTAAAAACGATCACCATGATACCTCGACCTTCCGCACCTGAAAAAGGCCACGGCAGCAAACGCGCGACCGTCGCCCTCGGTGAGCGGCTTGACAACAGCTACGCAGAGTTCGGTTTCAAGATGTCGTTCCACGACCTCGAAGACAAAAAAGAGGGATTTTTACAGGGTGCTCAGATCAATATAGGCACCATCACCCTGCGCGCCGAAGACAATGTGGGATTACGCCTGTACCAGCTGAACATGGTAGACATCTTTTCTCTGACACCGAGAGACGAATTCTTCGATGACCTGTCCTGGAAGATCTATACCGGTTTCGAGAGGCAACTGACGAAGGGAAAAGATCAGCTGACCTACCATGTAACCGGTGGCGCAGGCGGCACCTGGGAAATAATTGAAAACCATCAATTCTATGCCCTGGCCATCGGGCGCCTGGAAATAAACAAACAGCTGAAGAACACCTTTGAACCGGCGATCGGTTTTAATTCAGGATTTCTCTCGCACTTCAGCAATACCACAGCACACCTGGAGTTCAGCGGTGAACAGTTCGAAGACGGTGTCTACCGATTACGTGCTAAATACATACAGAATTTTGTATTTTCGACAAATCACTCGATGAAGTTATTTGCGAAACATCAGTGGCAGGAAGATGGTGTAAGTTTTAATGATATTAATCTGGCTTATCAGTATTACTTCTAAGGAACCTCTGATCAATTGAAGTCACCGCTATAAGCGGAAGTCAAAAAACTTAAAGAGCTATTCACCACAGACTAGGGCAGGACGCCCGTAAGTAGAACAATGCAGGACACTTACAGGGATGTAAGTGGTAGAACGACTCAGGAGACAAAGTCGAGCAGTTGTCGAGGCACAGAGAGCACAGAGGAAAAGCATTTATTATTATCTCATGCTCAGAACACGGACTGAAAACTGATGGCGCCGCCATCACCTGGGTCGTTAACAGGATCATCAAGATTGAGGCTGATGTTGAATTGTAACGAGCTACGACCATCCGATGATGAATACTCAAAGCCCATACGCAACTTTGATTCTATACCATCGTTCAAAGTGTCTCGACCACTATCCTGCAGGTAGTTTTGCTGTTCTTCGACCTGACCGATATATAAGCCGATATCCCAGGCCATATGCTCATTAAATGGATGATAGGCCGTGGTGTAAACCTGTAATGTTTTCATGAAGTAATCAAGATCATTGTTGCTGTTTATATAATCACGAATATCATTACTGATATGATCATACTGTGTACCGACACGAACTTCATATGATTTGCCCATACCTCTCACCCAGTAAACATCGGCAGATATGAAATCTGTTGCCTGTTGCTGGTCCTGACCTGTTTGCGCACTGGATTTATCCAGGGTGAAACCGTTAACAGTTACACCTATGACAGAGTCTGCCGTGGGCTGATAATCAAACAACAGAAAATAATCACTGGCTTCATGCTTGAAAATCCCATTATCGTCCGGGTCGATGAGTTCCAGCGGTCTATCACGGCTCACTTTAAAACGAAGTTTATATTGACCACCAAACTGATAGGCGGCTTCGAGCTTCATAGCTGTCGGCTCTTTACTGTAGAAAGTATTATCGGTGGCATTTTTTTCATTATACAGCCGATCAACATCGAGATACTCAAAACGTATGTAGTTCCAGGGCCGTCTTCCCCAGGTAACAGCCACACCAAGGTCCATCTCCCGTTTCTCATATGCAGGTGTGCCGAGCAATGAAAAACCCAGGTTTCCTGCCCATGGATAAATTTCAGCTTCGGCTGTCGGTAGTGGAAACTCCTTGTCAGCATAGAAGACTTCCTGCTCAACCTCGAGGCGAATATTGACGTATCCTGATAATTCTTTCTGCAACTTGAGTTCGGATTGCAGGAATGCCAGGTCACCGTCGAGGCTTGCGATATTGATACGCCAGCCCGTGGTGGTGTCAAACCAGTCATATTCCAGTGACTTACGGTAACGATGTGCCTTTATATCGAGGAAATTCGCCTCGTCAAGATTGATATCGTTGATTTTAAAGTCATTGTCAAAGGCTGACAGCGCCGGAATAGCCCATGTCAGCCCGAGAGTAATCAAAAATGCACGAAGAAAGACTTGCATAAGCGTATTTTATAAAATGACTATACTGACAGACATCAATCTAATGAACAAACTATAGTACTGTCTGCCAAACATGATAAACCATCAGGCATTAAAATTCTCGCGGACGGATCCAGAACCAGCTGACCACGACGAGTATAGCAAACGACGTATAACAGATGACATATATCCACGGCGACAGTTGGTAGTACAAAATGCTTTCCAGCCAGTGTGCGATGAAAGAACCGGAATACACATTATCACCCGCCCGGGTACGCAATGACATTTCAATGGTGGTGAGCGGACAGATAAGGCCGAACCACGACTGGGCAACAACGATTGCAATAGCTATAAGGTGTGATAAGCGAAACCAGGGATTGCGGACCCATGACCACGAACGAAGCTTACCGATAAAAACAAGCAGCATGCCAAGAACGACAAACCCCACGAATAACACATGCAGCAGCAGGATTGCATCGGCAGCCCATAGAAAAAGCATTGATGCATCCATCTGCACCACCTGTCAATAAGTCATCAGATACTCAACAACTATGAACTAAAGTCCATAGGTTGCAGCAATGACTAAAAGTCATAAAAAACTCTTTCTCTCGCTAAGCCGCAAAGAACGCAAAGAAAAA
>JADFWE010000344.1 GCA_015222915.1 Pseudomonadota bacterium
CAATGACAAATCTCAAACGCTTTTCCTTTGCGCCTCTGCGGCTTTGCGCGAGAAATATTGTTTTTTCTTTAAGGTCTCTTTCTAGCCGTAAACAGACATCAAACAGATACCGGCAACTTAATACTTAAAACCTGTAACTTAAAACTTATAACTCTTCCCTAAATACGGTAAAATCCCCACCTTTTAGCCAATGATAACGCGCACCATAGCGTGATCTAACAGCAAAGCCACAGAGAATCAGAATTATGCGCAGTCATTATTGCGGAGCAGTAACCGAAGAACTACTCGATCAGGAAGTCACCTTATGTGGTTGGGTCAATCGCCGCCGCGATCATGGCGGTGTTATTTTTATCGACCTGCGTGATCGTGAAGGACTGGTACAGGTGGTTTTTGACCCGGATCGCGCTGAGATCTTCGAGATCGCCGAACACGTGCGTAATGAATATGTGCTGCGTATGACCGGCAGGGTGCGTCTGCGTCCTGAAGGCACCGCAAACCCTGATCTCACCTCTGGCAAGATCGAGATACTCGGTCTGGAGCTGGAAGTATTAAACGCTTCAGAAACGCCTCCGTTCCAGCTCGATGATACCGGTGTACATGATGATCTGCGTCTGCAGTACCGTTATATCGACCTGCGTCGCGATGAGATGAAAAACCGCATGAAGATGCGCAGCCAGGTGACACGTTATATCCGCAGCCACCTGGAAGAAGAGGGCTACTGGGATATCGAAACCCCGATGCTGACCAAAGCCACGCCGGAAGGTGCACGTGACTACCTGGTACCGTCACGTACGCATCAGGGCAGTTTCTTCGCGCTACCGCAATCGCCACAGTTATTCAAACAGTTATTGATGATGTCCGGCATGGACCGTTATTACCAGATCGTGCGTTGTTTCCGTGATGAAGATCTGCGTGCAGACCGCCAGCCGGAATTTACCCAGATCGATATCGAAACCACGTTCATGGATGAGAATGCAGTGATGCAGGCCATGGAGGAGATGATCCGCGGCCTGTTCAAAGAGATTCTTGATGTTGACCTGCCAAATCCATTCCCGCGCATGGATCATAGTGAAGCGATCCTGCGTTTTGGCTCAGACAAACCGGACCTGCGTATTCCACTGGAACTGGTCGATCTGGCGGAGATCATGAAGGATGTTGAGTTCAAAGTTTTCTCCGGTCCGGCAAATAATCCAGACGGCCGCATCGTGGTGTTACGCGCACCTGGCGGTGCCGAGCTTTCTCGCAAACAGATCGACCAGTACACAGAATACGTCGGCCGTTATGGCGCTAAAGGTCTGGCGTGGATAAAAGTAAATGATGTCGCTGGTGGCCGTGATGGTCTGCAGTCGCCTATCGTGAAGTTTCTGCCCGATGATGTGCTCGCTGCCCTTATCGAAAAGACAGGTGCACAATCAGGTGATATCCTGTTCTTTGGTGCGGGTGATACCAATACGGTCAATGAGTCTATGGGGGCTTTACGTGTAAGACTTGGCCATGATCTGGATATGGTCGACGATGCCTGGCAGCCATTGTTTGTTGTTAATTTCCCCATGTTTGAGAAGAACAGCCAGGGCAACTGGACCGCGCTGCATCATCCGTTTACTGCACCGTCATTTGATTCTGCAGAGGCATTGAAGGCAGATCCTGGCAAGGCCCTGTCACGTGCCTATGACATGGTACTCAATGGTACCGAGTTAGGCGGTGGTTCAGAGCGTATCTACAAGATGGATATGCAAAAAGCCGTGTTTGAAATCCTGGGTATCTCAGAAGAAGAAGCGGACGAGAAATTCGGCTTCCTGCTCAATGCGCTCAAATATGGTTGTCCACCACATGCAGGTTTGGCTTTTGGCCTGGACAGGCTGGTTATGCTTATGTCAGGTGCAGACTCGATCCGAGATGTTATGGCCTTCCCTAAAACACAGACAGCTGCCTGTCTGCTAACCTCGGCGCCAGCACCCGTTTCTGCAAAACAGCTGCGCGAATTAAATCTTAAGCTGCGTAAAGTTGAAAAGGCAGAAGCAGAGTAAAGTGGCGGCTGATATCCGTGACTGACATCAGATAGTGAATAAACCATGAGTGCAGCGATACAATCTTACACTTTGCTCGATGATGAAGACTGCGAACAGCGTATCCTGCGTGCGCGTGAGACGCTGGGAGAGCGGCTGGTTATCCTGGGTCATCACTATCAGCGTGATGAGGTCTTCCGTCATGCAGATTTTACCGGTGATTCATTAAAGCTCTCACGTCAGGCGGCATCCTCAAAAGCCGATTACATCGTTTTTTGCGGTGTGCATTTCATGGCCGAGGTGGCTGATATCCTCTCCCGTCCGGAGCAGGTGTCTATCCTTCCAGACCTGTCGGCTGGCTGCTCGATGGCGGATATGGCCGACCTGCAGAATGTCGAACGCGCATGGCAGGAATTATCTGAAGTACTGGACCCGGACGAGACCATCTCACCGGTCACCTACATCAATTCGGCAGCCGATCTGAAAGCTTTCTGCGGCTCTCATAACGGTATCGTCTGTACCTCGACCAATGCGCGCCATGTGCTTGAATGGTGTTTTGAGCAGCGTGAAAAAGTACTGTTTTTCCCGGATCAGCACCTGGGCAGAAACACCGGTGCCGTCATGGATATACCGTTGGAAGAGATGGTGGTGTGGGATTACGATAAGCCCATGGGCGGCCTCACTCCCGAGCAGATAAAAAAGGCGAAGATCATCCTGTGGAAGGGTTTCTGCTCGGTGCACCAGATGTTTCAGCCGGAACAGATCGATAATTTTAAACAGAAATACCCGAAAACAAAGATTATCGCGCACCCTGAGAGTCCATTTGAAGTCTGCCAGAAATCTGACTATATTGGTTCTACAGAATATATAATAAAAACCATTGCCGATGCCGAGCCGGATACCCGCTGGCTGGTAGCGACCGAACTCAACCTGGTGAACCGACTGCATGAACAGTTCAAACATGAAGGCAAAAATGTACATTTCATGTCGCCGAATGTGTGCATGTGTTCTACCATGTTCCGCATCGATCCGCAGCATCTGGCGTGGGTGCTGGAAAACCTGGTCGAGGGTCATGTGGTCAACCAGGTCAGCGTGCCGGACGATGTCGCCACTGAGGCAAAACGTGCTCTCGAGCGCATGCTGGAAATATCGCCTTAAACCTTTCGTTCATATCCGCTTCATAGATCGCCTGGCCACAGGCATCCTTCCCCGAAACCCATTGCTTTTAAGCGGGTGTGTCAAGCATGCGTGAGGCAGTGGTATTAGTACATGGGTTATGGAGCGTAGCAGGTGTCGACCTGTTAAAGCTGCGTAAGCGCCTCATCGCTGCCGACTATGAATGCCATTCCTTCAATTATCACGTCTGGGGCAAACCGCCGGCAACGATAGCGGTAAAACTTCACGACTTCATCGAGAAGATCGATGCCCCTGTGGTGCATATCGTGGCACACAGTTTTGGCGGTATCATTACCCTGCACCTGTTCGATCAGTTCCCGTTTCTGAAGCAGGGCCGGGTCGTGCTGCTGGCATCGCCGGTAAACGGCAGTGCGGTCGGCAAACGCATCAATGCCAACCCGATGACGCGATGGATGCTGGGGCAGAGCCATGTCAACGGTCTCTCCGGTGAAGTACCCGAATGGAAAGGCTGGCAGGATATCGGTGTTATCGCTGGCGATTTTCCCATCGGTCTGGGGCTGGTAACCGGTGGTCCGGAGTTGCCGCATGATGGTACGGTATCTGTAGAGGAAGCGCAGCTAAGAGGGGTAACAGATTCTATCGTGATGCCGGTAAGTCATCTGGGTATGCTGATGTCGTCACCGGTGGC
>JADFWE010000345.1 GCA_015222915.1 Pseudomonadota bacterium
ACCTGACCCGGTTCGAACGGTTCGATCATGCCTTTTTCGGCTTCACGGCGGATCCACTTATCAGATTTGATACTCACAACTTACCCCATATTTCGAGATGGAAAAAACGTGAGCAAGTCTACCAGACTACATGTCTACTGGCGAAGATTTGGAAAAACAGAATATCTCGCAAATTAGGGCAGGATGCCCTAATTTGCGAGAACAATATTTATGCTTTATCAACCAGAACCGGTGGCATCGGGCAATCCAGACAACTGGCTATCGCGCGGGTTAGCTCATAGGCCTGTATGGTTACTTTGCCGTCATGTGAGATACAGCTGACACAGGCCTGCAAGAAGCGTTTTTTTATGGGCGGCTTCAGGAATTCCAGCTCGTCCATGGCATCGTCCAGTTTCTCCAGCGATATCGTTTCTTTTGGCAACATTCGCAAGGCCCCGGCGCCGACCGAACGCTTCGCTGCATCAAACGCCTGCAATGCCTTGTTTTCATCGTTTTCTGGTTTGTCTTTATGTTCCAGATAAGCCAGCAGCGATAACATCAGCTCGCTGGCCTGTTTCGCTGAACCCAGTACAAAATATTTTGCTATCGGCTTTTTGCGGTGACCGTACTGCTCGTCCAGATGCTGCAGCACCACTCGCTGTATCACCCATTCCCGCAGGTCGACTTTTTTATCGGCTTTTATCAGCTGCTGTACACAATCCTTAAAACGCTGGTACTGGTCGACCGTCATCTCCCTCAAGGTCGGCAAGGTCAGATCGATAAGCGGCAAGGTCTGGGTACGTGCCAGGCCGGCAACAGCCAGTTGCACCTGTTTCACATTGCGCGTGTGCAACTCACCGATAACATCGTCCAGCACTTCGTATTGTCTATTTTCGATGCGGGCATCTTTATCCAGCAACAACGCCAGGACCAATGCCTGTGCGCCATAAGGATTATCAGCATGTGAACGTACGGCTTCCGGCAGCTGCTTTTGCCAGAGGTGGGCGGCGTCCATCCGTTCTCTTGTGAGCTCACCGATATTGTCGAGTGAATTCATGGCGTCCGCCGACGAGACATCGGCTAAGCCGCCCGCCGTAGCTCTGAGGGCTGCATCCAGACCGGCACCTGCGATCACACTGGTCATGATCGCTTTTTTACGCTGTAATGCGGCCGCCTTGCGCTCGCTATCCTGCTCTATATCGCTCACCGGCTTTCTTTTATCGAAGATATATTTTCCATTCCAGCGCGGCTGCAGCCGTAAGATCCGTTGTTTCAGCGGCGGATGCGTGGAGAAGGAAAAGAAGCTGACACCGGTATCACCTTTCGCAAAATAAGCGTGGCTGTACTCATCGACCGAAGCCGCCAGCAAGGCAGAACCCGGTACTGCGCCGCCGATCTTTTTCAGCGCGTTGGCGATGCCTTCATTACTGCGGGTAAATTGCACGGCGGAGGCATCGGCCAGGTACTCGCGCTGCCGGCTGATCAGGGACTTGATCCAGTTGCCAAAAAACACGCCAGAATAGCCGACCACCATCAGTGATGCGCCCACACCAAAGATAACCAGAACCGCCCGCCCGTCTTTTTTACCGCGTGATCGGCCG
>JADFWE010000346.1 GCA_015222915.1 Pseudomonadota bacterium
ACGCGAAAAAACTTTTTTGTCCACAGATGAGCAAAAATGAAGCGTTTTATATTCGTCATTGCGAGCGAAGCGTGGCAATCTCTTCTTAGATAACACGGTTGCCTGACAGAGATTGCCACGCTTCGCTCGCAATGACAGCCTAAAACAAGATTTTGCTTTTATTTGCGTTCTTTGCGGACTAACGTTTTGTTTTTTTAGATGTCTTCTTCTGGCCGATAACCAACATTGTTTAGCAGCAGGTTTTTAGACACATCCTGATATGCAAAATAATAACGTCGGGTTACGCTAACGCTAACCCGACCTACGATTTTTGCTCTTTCAGCGAGCTACTGTGATCACTTTATATGCATTACGATTCTTACAAAATACCGGAGCAGTTTTAGATGCAGATCGAAGTTCTTAACGACCTCGAACAGATCAAGGTGTTAAAACACAAATGGGATGACCTGTTTAGCCGGGCGCAGCCTGGCATGTTCAGCCATCATACCTGGATATATGAAAACCTACGCTGCTTCGATACCGATAACATCATACTGATCGCTGTTTTTGGTGATAAACAGAAACTGATCGGCACTTTCCCGTTTGCCGTCCGACCTTTCAAGATAAAAAAGATCCCGTTCAGAGCCTTGATGCATGGTGGATCTTCGGCAACCGACTACTCTCGGTTCATCATCGACCCGGCCGTTAACAGCAGACAGGTGATCAAGCTGGTGCTGGATAAACTGATCGAACTTCAGCCCGGACGCTGGGATATCTTCAAGATCGACAATCTGAGCGATGGCGATGAGTCATCCAAACTGTTCATGAGCATGATGCTCGATACCCTGTATGCCGGCACCGCTGCCACAGACGTCACCCCTGCCCTCAGATATAGCCATGGCCACCGGAAGACAAAAAAAATAGCCAAGATCAAACGACAGTTCAAAAAAATACTTGATGACAGCACGGTCATACACAAAAGTGGCTATGATATTACGGATGAGCTGTTACAGGAATTCAGCCGCATGCACCAGGTCTCGTATCCTGATTCGGGCTTCGACAGCGAGCGGGCGCAGTCTTTTTACAAAGCACTGATAAAAGACCCAGGGATAAACCACTGTGTTTACCTGTCTTATATCGAACACGAACAAAAGATGATAGCGGCCCACTTTGGCTTCATGGATACAGACACCTTCTACTATTATGTTCCAGCGTATGATCCACAATTTGCAACTTACGGGCCTGGACAGTATCTGCTGTGGCAACTCATCGTTTTTGCTGATGAAAAAAATCTTGCCGAATTTGATTTTTTACGCGGCGCCGAAGAATATAAGTTCAGCTGGACGAACAAGATAAACACCAACTATACGGTGCTCGGCGTAACCGGTAACGCAGGTTTTTTTCATAAACTGATGGTTAACCTGTGGCTGATCACAAAAGGTACCCCCTTCTTCAAATAACTCACTATGTCAGGGATACCCTGAACGAGTCATAATTGTTTCAGAGCATCCATTAGTTGTGATGCCGTGATAGCGGGCAGTGCCCGCCCTACAAAAACCGTGTCTCGACAACAGTTTTTAAAGCTGTTCTCTCAACTTCTGGGCAGCTTCTTTTTCAGAGAAAGGCTTGCCGGTCTTTAAGATTTCATCCAGCTCTTTTCTGGCTTTTTCCTTATCACCTGTCTGCGCCAGGGCGGCGGCATAGTGATAGCGGATATCCGAGCTGTCGGGCATATTATCCAGGGCTTTTTTCAACACGATCAGGGCTGATTCCGCCCTGCCGGTTTTGAGCAGGATCCAGCCATAGGTATCCTGAATCGCCGGATTCTCCGGCGCCAGGCGGCTGGCCCGCTCAGCCATGTTCAAGGCATCATTATCGCCTCGCTGCAATTTAAGCCATGCCAGGTCATTTAATACCGCAGGATTTTCTGCAAACTTTTTGTTTATGTGCACGTATTCTTTATAGGCCGCATCATTATCACCTTTTGCCAGAAACAGGTTGGCCAGCTTGAAGCGGACGACAAAATCATCCTGATGCTGCTGCAGCCATTGCTCTAATGCTGAAATGGCTTCATCGGTCTTTCCCTGGATCTGATACAGACGGCTGATCCGAATGATGGCCACTGTTTTATTCGAGATCTTTGCGGCTTGTTCATATGAGCCCATCGCAGCCGCTACGCCTTTCTGACGCAGTAGCGCATCACCTTGCAGGACATATGCTTCTGCATTTCCCGGCTGTTCCTGCAAAACTTTATCGACGACTTTCAGTGCAGCACCAGCCTTACCTGCTTTAAGGTCCATCTCTGCCAGTGATAGCTGCGCTTTGACATAAGCCGGCTTTAGTTCGAGCGCTCGCTCCAGCGCCTGCCGGGTCCCCGCTTCATCACCGGTTATTCCCCGCGCCTGCGCCAGATTAAAATGCGCTTCTGCATAATCCGGTGAGTATTTGACCAGATTCTCCAGCAGACGCAGCGCTTCATTGATATCGCTGCTCATCGTCGCTCTGGCTACTGCCAGTGCCGCCCCCGGAGCATTGGGCGCTATAGCCTGCGCCTCATTGGCGATCAGCAAAGCCTTCTCAGCATCCCCCTGAGACAGGTAGAAACTGGAAAGGATGAGCCGCGCTTCCAGGGCAGACGGATTGCTTTCTCTTGCTTTATTCAGCGTCGCCAGGGCTTCTTCTGCCAGGCCTTTTTTCGCCTGCAGCCTCGCCAGGCCCACCAGTGCAGATGAATCACCTGGGTTATTTTTCAGGATCATCAGATAACGCTGCTCAGCCTTATCGTCGTGTCCCTGCAGCTGGTCGATGTGCGCCAGCCCGAAAAGTGCCTGTTTATTGTCGGACTGTATCGACAATGCTTTCGTATAATTTTCAGTCGTTGCCGAAATATTGCCCTGACCTTCATAGACTGCAGCCTTCAGGTTATACGAACGTGCCTGATCAGGTTGAGAACTGATGATCTCGTCAGCCAGAGCGTGCGCTTTATCGAACTGACCAACCCTCACATAACTGTATACCAGCTTCGTCCTGAACTGCTGATTATCATCACCGCTATCCACGACCTCTTCCAGAAGACGGATGGCTTCCCCGGCATTACCGCTGGCAAGGTAGGCATTCACCAGCTCACCACGGATGCGTTTATCCGACGGCTTGTGTGCCAGTGCTTTTTTCATCTCTTCGATACCGGTACTGGCATCTCCCGACTTCATCTTCACTATACCGATCAATGCCTGCAGCTCTGCATCGCCTGCTGAATCTGACGTTATCGAACGCAGCTTTCGCTCGGCATCGTCATACTGCCCCAGCATCATGTAGGTTTTCCCTAACAGCGCCTGCGCAGGTTTATTGTCAGGATACGCACTGGTCACCTGCTCGAGATAATGCGCTGCCTGCTGATAATCTTTCTGCTGATAGTTTAAGCGCCCTAGCAGTAACAATGCTTCACGGTGCTCCGGCATCGAACGCAGCACGATATTCAGCCGCTCTTCTGCAAGCTCATACTGTTTCTGAGAATAGGCAAGCAGCCCGCCGAGATAGTTGGACTGCGGATCATTTTTATAGACCCTCAGAACCACTTCGATCGACGATTTAGCGGCTTCCATATCTTTGCGCTTGAAGTAGATACGAAACATCGCCAGATGTGCACGGCGACCCCATCCGGAAATCATTTTCTTCGGCTCGAGATCGATCACCTTCTGCAGCGCATTCATTGCAGCAGCTTCATCCTTGTCTTCCACAGCGATCACAGCGCTCAGCAGCAACAGATCTTTATTTTCAGGATAGGCCGCCAGTGCTCTCTTCATCACTGCGGATAGCGTCGACCTGTCTTTTTTATAGATAGCCAGACGCGCTTTGCTCTGCAACAGCCATACTGCATCGGGGGAAACCTCTTCGCCGGCCTCGATCTCTTCGGCGGCATCCTCCCATTTTCCAAGCCCGCTGTACGCGGCAGCACGTAAACCCAGCAGCTCAGCCTGCGTCGCTTTCGGGTACTGGTCCTTTACCCTGATCTCTTCCAGTACCTCATCAAATTTTCCCTGCCTCAGCATGGCTTCGGCCAGCTGCCGCTTTGAAGCCGCCTCATCCCAGCCGGCACTCAGGCCGCGGCGGGTCTCTTTTTCTGAGGTAACTGCGTCGCCCTGTTCCTGCTTGACCTTACCCAGCAGATAGCGCGCTTCGGCGTGTTGCGGATTGCTGACTAATATGTTTTTAAGCTCCAGCGCGGCAGCGGCCAGCTGTCGTGACTCTCGGTAATCTTTCGCACGCTGCAGAAATTCTTTTTCATCTGATTCAGAGTTTCCGCATGAGACAACGAGCAGTGGTATCAGACACACCAGGATCAATGAGCTGAATTTTTTTTTAAATAGCCTGACTGTTTGCAAACCTGACATGACGCGCTCCTGTATTTTTTCTGATTTTCGGAGATCGTCTAAGACCCCTATGTATCTCAATTATCTTCTTACTCTTTACCTATGGTATCGCTTTATATCCTGAGGCCGCACTTTAATTCTCATCAGCAGCCGCAGGC